>JBKKAI010000640.1:0-2788 GCA_046714815.1 Terriglobia bacterium
ATCCCCACCAGGACCGACGGCCTCCGTTTCTGCGAGCACCTCCCGCTCTCCGCCGGACAATCGGACAAATACGTAGTGATCCGCTCGATGACCCACAAGGAAGGCTCGCACGAGAAGGCCTCGACGCTGCTCCTGACGGGCCACGACGAACTGCCGACAATCCGGCACCCGGCCATGGGTGCTGTCGTGAGCAAGGAACTTGGTCCCCGCAACGAGCTGCCCGCTTTTGTCACCATCCCTGGCGGCCGATCGCGGAATGGCGCCGGCTTCCTGGGTCCCCAGTGCCATCCCTTCAGCGCGGGCGACCCGAACGTGCCAACATACTCCGTCCGCGACCTCAACCTGCCCATGGGTGTGGACTGGGCGCGCATGGAGCGCCGCTACTCGCTGCTTTCCTTCGTTGATTCGAAGATCGAGACGTGGGACGCCTCCAATACTTTTGACTCGATCGAGTCTTATTACAAGAGCGCCATGGAGCTGATGCGTTCGCCGAGGGCCAAGAAAGCCTTCGACATCGCGCAGGAGCCGGAGAAGCTGCGCGACAAGTACGGACGCACCGGAATGGGCCAGGGATGCCTGCTCGCGCGGCGCCTGGTCGAAGCCGGCGTACGGTTCATCACCGTCAGCCGGGGCAACTGGGACTTCCACACCAATGTCTTCCCCAATCTGTCGAATGAATACCTTCCGGAGTTGGACCGCGCTTTCGCGGCGCTGGTCGAGGACCTGCACGAGCGCGGCATGCTGGAGACCACGCTGGTGCTGGTCACCGGCGAGTTCGGCCGCACGCCGGAGATCAATCTTTATGGCGGCCGCGACCATTGGCCCAACGCGTTCTCTCTGGCGATTGCCGGCGGGGGCATTCAGGGCGGCCGCGTCTGGGGCGCCTCCGATCAGGACGGCATGTTCGTCAAGGACAATCCCGTCGAGGTGGCCGACCTGATCGCCACGATCTTCGACAAGCTCGGCATTGATCTCGCGAAGGAGTACGCGAGCAGTATTGGCCGTCCCATCAAAATCGCTCACGGCAAGCCCCTGGCGTTCCTGTAACGCCGCCTGGCGTCGCGCCCAACCACGCCCTTCGCCGGAATCGGCGCCGTTATCTGTTCTTTCTGTTCTTGGTGTCTTGGATCGAAACGCTTCGAGGAGGGATGAAACATGAAAGTGGTGCGATCGCTCGTTCTGGTAAGCCTTCTGCTGGCTGCTATTGCCGCCCCGGCTGGGGCGGAGGTGAAACTGCCGGCGCTGGTTTCGGACCACATGGTGCTGCAGCAGGGCATTCCCGCGCGGATCTGGGGGCGGGCCGCGGCGGGCGAAGCGGTCACGGTCGAATTCCGGGGACAGAAGCTGTCGGCGGCCGCCGATGCCGGCGGCAAGTGGGCGGTGTTCCTGAAGCCCATGCAGCCCGGGGCGCCGGCCAATCTGACCGTGTCCGGACAGAACACGATCGTGGTCCGCGATGTGCTGGTGGGCGAAGTGTGGGTGGGCTCCGGCCAATCGAACATGGGGTGGACGGTGGCCCGCTCGAACAACGCCGAGCAGGAGATCGCCGAGGCCAGTTTCCCGGCGATCCGGATGTTCGAGGTGGAGCGGAAGGTGGCGGACTCGCCCGCCGACGACGTAGTTGGCCAATGGCGGCTCTGCAGCCCCGAAACGGCCGCCGGCGCCTCCGCCGCCGGCTACTACTTTTCCCGCGACCTCCATCGCCGGCTGAGCATTCCCATCGGATTCATTCATTCTTCGTGGGGCGGCACTCCGGCACAATCCTGGACCAGCCGCGGGGCGCTCGAGTCCGAGCCGCCGCTGCAGTTCATCCTCGACGATTGGAAGACGGCACTCGACAACTATCCGTCGGCGCGGGAGCGCTATGACAAGCAACTGGAGGCCTGGAAGCCGTTGGCCGCAGCCGCCAAGAGCGAGGGTAAGCCCGCGCCCACCGCGCCCCGGCCGCCGGCCGGTCCGGGCCATCAGAACACGCCCGGCGGGCTGTACAACGCGATGATCGCGCCGCTGACGCCCTACGCCATCCGTGGCGTGATCTGGTATCAGGGCGAATCGAATGCCAGCCCGAGACATGCCCTCCCCTACCGCCGCATGTTCCGGTTGATGATCGAAGAGTGGCGAAAAGCATGGAAGGAGCCGGACTTCCCATTCCTGTTCGTGCAACTGGCAAATTTCAAGGCCAATGACTCGTGGCCCGTGCTGCGCGAATCGCAGGCCGATGCCCTGGCACTGCGCAAGACGGGCATGGCCGTGAGCATTGACATCGGCGAGTCCAACGATATCCATCCCAGGAACAAGCAGGAGGTTGGCCGGCGCCTGGCGCTCGCCGCGCGTGCCATCGTGTACGGCGAGAAGGTGACGTATTCCGGACCGATGTATCGGCAATTGACCGCCGAAAACGAGCGCCTGCGCATCTGGTTTGACCACGTTGGTGGGGGCCTCGAGGCGAGGAACGGCGGCTCTCTAACCGGTTTCACGATCGCCGGCAAGGACGGGAATTTCGTCCCCGCCGAGGCCAGGATTGATGGCCCCGGTGTGCTCGTCTGGAACGCCAGCGTGAAAGAACCGGCGGCAGTGCGCTACGCCTGGGCCGACGACCCGGCGGCGAACCTGATCAACAAGGAAGGATTGCCGGCCTCTCCCTTCCGCGCCGGCTTGTGACCTCGTGCAGGTACAGAGAGAAAAGTTTTTCTCTGTGTTCTCCGTGTCTCTGTGGCTTTTTTCGGCTTTAGTCCGTCTGGGCCATCGCCGTGCCGTAGTAAATGCCGTTGAACAGGAATTTGAACGT
>JBKKAI010000641.1:0-9578 GCA_046714815.1 Terriglobia bacterium
AATCGGAGGCGGCCGAGTACAAGGTTGCGGGTCGCGCCAAGGTAAGAACGTGGACCGCTGAGCAGCGGGTGAAGGCGGCACAGCGCCTCAAGGCGAACCGCGCGGACGTTCTCACGCGCTGACAAAACCCGCACAGGCGAATACTGGTCCTCACGGGAAGATCCGGGTGAGGGCTTCCTCCAGCCGTTTTTTCAATGACGCCGCCTGATCCTCGGGGAAGTCCCAGAGGGAAACCCCGATGTGGGCCTCGGCCCCGCCAAGACAGTTCTCAAATCCCACTCGCAGCAGGTTGTCAACCGAAAAGCCAAAATCGTTGGGTGGCAGATATTGCACCACCGTTCCCTCAATCCGGCCGCCGCGGGCAACTCTGCCCGCAGCGCAGCGGCTATTGCCGCTGCGCTGGTGAGCCAAGCGTTTTAGAACGACAGCTTGAGTCCGAACTGGATGATGCGCGGATCGCCAGCGCCGCCGCTGGTGAGGCCGCTGCCGCCGCCGAGCGTGCTGGTGATGTCACCGAATCTCGCGCCGCTGATGTTCCTGTTGGGCAGTGCAAAGTTCACCAGGTTGAAGATGTTAAAGAACTCGGCACGGAACTGGATGTTCACACGCTCCGTGATACGCGTCGTTTTGAAAAATCCCAGGTCCCAGGTGTAGAGGTGCGGCCCGGTGAACGCGCCGGTGCCGACGGTGCCGAAAGTGCCGAGGACAGAGTTCGAAGCAAAGGCGGCAGGGTTGAAGCCGCGCACGCCCTGGGGCATTTTAACGGCGCCGGAGTCCACACTCGCGCCTGTAAGGATGGCGCGGTCACGGCCCAGTCCCGTGCGCGAGTTGTCCTGACCGCTGGTGACAGTGTACGCGAAGCCGCTCTGATACTGGCCGATGCCGGTCGTTTGCCAGCCATGCAGCAGCGTGCGAAGGAACGGGTTGGTCGTCGGCGCCTTCGGCAGGTCCCAGACATACGAAACCACGAAGCGATGCCGGTGGTCGAACTCAGCGGGACCGTATAAAAGCGAGTCCGCGCCGGGGACGAACCACGGCGCCACCTCGGTTCCGGCTGATGCAATCGCATCGCCCGGCCCGTAGTTGCCCAGGTTCTTCGACCACGTGTGGTTCGCCAGGACCGTAAAGCCCTTTGTGAAACGCTTGGTCAAGCCGGTCTGCAGCGAGTGGTAAAACGAGCGGCGGTCCTGCGTGAAGTACTCGATGCTGCCCAGGTCCGGCGCGAAAAGGCGGCGGGCGTCCGTTCCCGCAGTCGAGCCGGGAATGAATCGTGCCGCGTTCAACTGTTTGACGAAACGCCCATAGTTTGACGCCGAGCCAACGTAGGCGGCGCGCGCCACCCACTCCGGAAGGACCTCGCGTTCCAGGGTCAGGTTCCAGGTGTAGTTCAGAGGCGTATCGTTGCGGTCGTCATAGGTGGTCAACAGAACCGGCCGCGGGAATGGGGCGTCCGGCTGGCCGATGGCGGCGATGGTCACAGAATTGAAATCGGTCCGGCCGCGGTAGGGATCGGAGAATGGTCCCTGGGGCTGATTGACGCTCAGCCGGATGCTCCAGGGCGGCGCGTTCACAGCGCCGTTGTTGAACTCGCCGAGCACGTGCTGGTCGTAGAACATGCCGGCGCCGCCGCGAATGCTGGTTTTCCCGTCGCCGAACACGTCCCAGGCGAAGCCGGTCCGGCCGGCGAAGTTGTTGTTGTCCGGCCGCGTTCCATCCTCCGGTGCGCCCGGATCGCCTCTGTACGTCACCCCTGGGGGCGCGTTTCTGAACTGCGATGTTCTCACGCCGCTCTGGAAATCCTGGATGCGGAAAATCTCAATGCGTCCGCGCTCCTCGTGCCAGGGCGGTCCGTTCTCATAACGGATGCCGAGGTTGAGCGTCAGCCGCCGATGGACCTTGAAATCGTCGTGGAAGAAAACGCCCGCATAGGTGGCCCGGTTGTTCTTGTACTCGCCGGTGCCCTGGTCAAACGTATCCAGGGTCCCGATCATGAAGTCGGCCATGCTGACGCCGGTGGAGCGCGGGTTGCCGGAGTTGCCGCGAAATACAAAGTGGCCGGCCCGCCGGAACTCGTTGACGATGTCCACGCGGTAGCGCTGGACCTCGCCCCCAAACTGCATGCTGTGGCGACCCTTCACCCAGCTCAGCCGGTCGTTCCACTCAAAGCCGTTGCGGACAAACTTGGCTTCCAGGTTGTCACCGATGTTGAAGAACCCGCCTGCCACCTCGATCTGCGCGATCGAGGGAAGCGTGGGATAAACCGGCAGCCGAATGCCCAGCTCGCGGCTGCCCGGCACGTTGGCGGGCGGCGCGCGGCGCGAGTGGACGCGGTTGTAGCCGAAATGAAAATCGTTCAGCAGCGAGGGGCCGAACGTGTGCGTCCAGGCCAGGACGGAGTTCTGCGTCCGGACGCGGGACTGGTTGGTGCCGCCGCGGTAGGTCAGCAGGTTGTCGTCATTGAAAATAGGTGCGTTGCGGAAATGGTCTATGAAGTAGCGGCCCGACAAGCGGTCCTTGGAGGTCACCTGGTGATCCACTCTGGAGACGCCCTGGTCCAGTTCCTGCGCTATGTTGCGGGCGTAAACGACGCGGCCGTCGCCACCGACGGCGGGGATAAACCGCAGGACGTTCAGCGTCGCCGGATCGAAGCGGCTTGCCGGAATCGTGTTGTTCGGGAAGCAGGCAGTGCGGTCCGCCGCCGTGCACGCGCCGGTCAGCAACGGATCGCGGATCAACTGGCTTCCGAAGTTGCCGGCACGCTGAGCGATGGTCGGCGCGGTTGCCGAGGCGTCGCCGGCCCGGTTCCGGAAACGCGTCCCCTGCCAGCTCAGGAAGAAGAACGTCTTGTTCCGGCCATCGTAACCGGGCAGCCGGACGGGCCCGCCGCCCTGTGCGCCAAACTGGTTTCGCTTGATGAAGTCCCTTGTCGGAAAGAAGAAGTTACGCGCATTGAACTCGCGGTTGCGCACGAATTCGGATGCGCCGCCGTGAAACTCGTTGGTGCCCGAGCGGGTCACGACGTTCACCATCGCTCCGCCGCTGTTTCCCTGCGCGGCACTGTAGTTGCTCGTCTGGATACTGAACTCCTGGACCGCGTCGGGATTCGGAAACGTCTGGTTTTCCTGGTAGTAGAAGTCTGTGTTGCTGGTTCCGTCCAGCCTGTAGGCCACCTGGCCCCGGCCTGTGCCATTGGAAGTCAGCCGCAAGCCGCCGGGGATGGATTTCCCCTGCTCCGTGCTCACCGAAATCACACTCGTCCCGGCCACCAGCGTCGTCAGTTGGGTAACATCGCGGCCGTTCAACGGCATCTCCACGATGCGCGCGCGGTCCACTACGTCGGTGAGTGACGACGTGGTGGTGTCCACCTGCACGGTCGCACCCGCGACGGTGACAGACTCGGTGACGGCTCCGACATCCAGCGTGATGTTGAGCGTCAGGCTCTGGTTCGCCAGCAGCTCGGCGCCGGACCGGCGGAAGGCCCGAAATCCGGCAGCCTCCGCGGCAACGTCGTAGCGCGTCGGGCGCAAAGCGGGCAACACAAACTGCCCGTCGGATCCGGTCGTCGTCGTCCGGGCAAATCCGGTGCCCACCTCGGTGGCCTTCACGGTGGCGCCCTGGATCACCGCGCCGCTTGCGTCCCGGACGACACCAACGATTTGACCTGCCTCCTGGCCGAGTCCAGGGGAAGCAAGCAGTCCCACAATCGCAACTGTCAAAAGGATTCGCTTCATCACAGAATCTCCTTTCCGCCTGAACGGACATATCACGCAGGCATCCTTGCCCGCGGGGTTTGCTTGCCGGCAGCCGGGGCCCGGTCATCTGGCATAGCAGCCTACCACCGGTCCGCCCACCGGCAACAGACAAATGTTGCATTACCGATAACGTTAACGGGCGGCCCGGACCGCCTGCGGCCCTGCGGATCGCCGAACGGCGCGCCGAAAGAAGAAACCATGCGAGTTGTTTTTCCGTTGACGGTAGCGTTAACGATAAGCATAATACCGCGCATCGGGATTCGAGGGGGTCTGGTTCTCCGGCATCATGTCAAGTTTCTCCAGGAACAGCACCACGATCGTTGATATTGCGCGGAAGCTCGGCGTATCCGCCATGACGGTTTCGCGCGCGCTGACGGGAAGCTCGGAGGTCAGCGAAAAGACGCGCCGGCGGGTGATCCGCTGCGCGCGCCGCCTCGGCTACCGGCCGAACCGCTGGGCGCGCAGCCTGGTGACCCAACGCTCCTCGATCGTGGGAGTCGTGATCCCCGACATCGCCCATTCGTACTTCGCCGAGATCACCCGTGGCGCCGAGGAAGTAGTGGACAAGGCCGGTTACAAGCTGTTGCTGTGCCACTCCTCGATGAACCCGGCCAAGGAGGCCGCCGAGATTGAGACCCTGATCGGCGCCCGGGTGGAAGGGTTGATCGTCGCTTCGGAACAGGTTGAAACCGTCCCCGAGATTTTTCTGCGGATGAAGGAGAGCAGAATCCCGTTCGTGCTGGTGGACCGCTTTTTTCCCGGCCACGACTTCCCTTCGGTGCGCGTGGATGACGTAGCGGTCGGCAGCCTGGCCACCGGGCACCTTTTCGAGCTCGGTCACCGGCGGATCGCGCACATCCGGGGCCCGCGGCTCAGTCCGGCATCGCTGCGGTATCGCGGGTATCTCGCGGCGCTCCGCAAGCAAAAGATGGCGGTGAACCGCGAATGGACCGTGCGCGGCCGGTTCGACATCGAGAGCGGCCGCGAGGCGATGAACGAGTTGCTGGCGCTGAAGCAGCGGCCGACCGCGGTGTTCGCCGGAAACGATCCGATGGCCATCGGGGCGGTGTACGCCTGCCGGGATGCCGGCCTGGCGGTCCCGGGCGACGTGTCCATCATCGGCGCCGGCAACATCGAAGGCACACACCATCCGAACCCGTTTCTCAGCACCTTGGACTGGCCGCGTGAGGACCTGGGGCGGACCGCGGTAACGCTGCTGCTCTCCCTGATCGCGAACCCGGAAAACCAGCGGCGACCCGGAGCCTACGCTCGGGGTGGCCGGTCGCGCCTGGAAACATTTGCGCCGACGCTGCTCAGCCGCCAGTCCACCGCGCCGCCCCGCGGCACGGGCAAGAAGGCCCGTGCGACAGGGGTGCGATGAAGAACGGATACCGATCCACCGCACGGGTTGCCGCCGTGGCCGCGGCGTTGATTCTTTGCCGCCCGGCGGCGGCATCTGAGGGGATGACGGTGGCGAGCCCGGACCGACGGATCCAGTTCCGGCTCGTGCTGCAGGAAGGCGCCCGGCTCGGCTATGCCGTGACCTTCCGGGCGAAACCTGTGATTGAGACGTCTCGCCTGGGAATCGTCATTGACGGCGTCAACCTCGGCGACGGGATCCAGGCCGGCAGGATTAATCGTTACCGCGTGAATGAAACCTATCCGTGGCACGGCATCCATTCCACAGCCACCAATCACTGCAACGGCGCCAGGTTTCACTTCCAGCACACGAAAACGGGCGCGGTCTACACGGTGGAGGCGCGCGCGTACGACGACGGCATCGCGTTCCGCCACATCGTGCCCGTTCCGCTCCGGCCCGTTCCGCTCCGGCCCGTTCCGGATGCCGGCCGCCCGGCGGGAAATCCGCCGGGCGCCAAGCTGCGCGTGCCGGACGAGGCGACGGGTTTTCGAATTCCGGCCGGCAGCGCGGTCTGGTATCACGACTTTGAGGGGCACTACGAAGGCGTCCATGCCAGAAAGGCGATCGAGGAGGTCCCGGCCGGCGACTGGGCGGCGCCGCCGCTTACCGTGAAGCTGCCTGCCGCGGCCGGTTACGCCGCTATCACCGAGGGAGCCCTGGTGAACTATGCCGGACTCGGATTGCAGGCCGACGGCAGCAACGGCTTCCACGCCCGGCTCGGCCACGCCCATCCGGCCTCCTACCCGTTCCGCCTCCGATACAAGGACGATGTCCAGCGCCTGACCGAGCCGGCGGCGATCGCCGGAACAATCACGACGCCCTGGCGAGTGGTGATGGTGGCGGCCGACCTGAATGGGCTGGTCAATTGCGACATCGTTCACAACGTTTCGCCGCCGCCCGATCCGAAACTCTTTCCCAAAGGGTTGAAAACCGAGTGGCTCCGGCCCGGACGTGCCCTTTGGAAGTACCTGGATGGAGGAGAGAGCACGTTCGAGAACATGAAGGAGTTCTCGCGGCTGGCCGGCGAACTGGGATTTGAATACAACCTTATCGAAGGCTTCTGGCAGAGGTGGAGCCCGCAGCAATTGAAAGAGCTGGTGGACTACTCCCGCGAGCGCGGCGTGGGGATTGTCCTGTGGAAGCACAGCCGGGACATCCGCGACCCGGCGAGCCGCCGCAAGTTCTTCCAGTTGTGCCGGGATGCCGGGGTGGCGGGAGTGAAGCTGGACTTCTTCGACCACGAGGCGAAGGAAGTGGTCGAGTTATACGCGGCAGCTCTAAGAGACGCGGCGGAATTCAAGCTGATCGTGAATTTCCACGGCGCCAACAAACCGGCCGGCGAATCGCGCACCTGGCCCAACGAGATGACCCGCGAGGCCATCCGCGGCATGGAAGGACGCCGGAACCCGCGCGCGCAGCACGACGCGACGCTGCCATTCACGCGCATGCTGGCCGGGCACGCCGATTACACCCCGATGGTTTTCGGCGAACGCCGCAACGACACCACTTGGGCGCATCAGATCGCCGGCGCCGCGATTTTCACCTCTCCGCTGCTGGTCTACGGGGCGCATCCGAACAACATTCTGGACAATCCCGCGGCCGAGGTGATCCGGAGCATTCCGAGCGTGTGGGACGAGACGATCGCCCTGCCCGTTTCCGAGATCGGCGAAGTCGCCGCTTTCGCGCGGCGCCGCGGCGCTGCCTGGTTCGTGGCCATCATGAACGGTTCCACGGCCCGGGAGGTGGACGTTCCGCTCTCGTTCCTCGGCGCGGGCAAGTACCAGGCTGTGCTGGTCCGCGACAGCGCCGAAGGACCGGCGGCGGTGGACATTCAGAAGGCCGCCCTGGGCCGCGAGGGGTCGCTGCGGATCGAGCTCGAGGCCGGCGGCGGTTTCATCGGGAGATTCTCGAAGTAATCGAAGTTTCAAGACTTGAAGGAGCTAGACAATGAAGCATCAGGTTGTTCGCACTCTCGTAACGGCGGTTGCGCTGCTGGCGGCCACAGTCACACTGCCGGCGCAGATCATCACCGGAACGATTACCGGCGCGGTGGTGGACTCTTCCAACCAGGTGGTGGTGGGCGCGCGTGTGACGCTCGTCAGCGATCGGACCGGCGAGCAGCGCGCCACGACGACCAACGAGTCGGGGGACTTTGTCTTTCCCGCGCTGCAGCCCGGCTCCTACTCCGTGAAGGTGGAGCACCCGGGATTCCGGCCCGTCCAGCGGACCGGCAACGTCCTCACCGCCAACGAGCGCCTTTCCGTCGGCAGCCTGGAGCTCAGCGTCGGGAACGTCACCGAAACCGTGACCGTCAGCGCCCAGGGGGCGCAGGTGCAGACGGCCAGCACGGAAACCTCGGCGCTGCTGTCGTCCAAGCAGCTCGAGATGATCGCCATCCGCGGCCGCGACGTGGTCTCGATGCTCCGCATCCTGCCCGGTGTTTCCCAGCAGGTGGATACCGAGAGCCTCGGCGGCAGCTTCGGGACCGGAACACCGAACATCCAGGGCGCGCGCAACAACTGGAACTCGCTGGCGGTGGACGGCCTCACGGGCAACGATCTTGGCAGCCCCAGCGTTTTCTCCAGCCCGATCAACCTCGACGCCATCGGCGAGGTGAAGGTCCTGCTCAACAACTACCAGGCCGAGACCGGCCGCAATGGCGGCTCCTTCGTCAACATCGTCACCAAATCGGGCGGACGTGAGTACCACGGCTCCGGGTACTGGTACAAGCGCCACGAGCAATTCAACGCCAACAACTTCTTCAACAACCGGACCAATGTCCGGAAACCGCTCTATCGCTACGCCACCATCGGGGCCACCGTCGGCGGGCCGGTCTACGTGCCCAAGCTGGTCCCGCGCGGCCAGGAGAAGCTGTTCTTCTTTTACTCCTACGAACAAGCCTGGACCAAGAACCCGCAGGCGCTCCGCCAGTACACCATGCCCAGCGAACTGGAGCGCCGTGGCGACTTCTCGCAGTCGCGGGATACCAACAACGCGCTGATCCCGATCATCGATCCGCTGACGCGCACGCCTTCGACGCCTAACGGCGTGGCCTTCCCCGGCAATATCGTGCCCACCGGCCGGATCAACCGGAACGGCCAGGCGCTGCTCAACGTCTTCCCCCTGCCCAACCTGCTGGACCGCGGTATCACCAGGGGCGCGTACAACTTCCAGTTCCAGGAGTCCACCCAGGCGCCGCGATGGCAGCACCTGTTCCGCAGCGACTGGAAGCCCACGCAGAAAGACTTCTTCGCTTTCCGCGGCTCGCTTTGGTATGCCGACCAGCTCGGCTACGCGGTCGCCGCCGGGGGCGCGAACTGGGGCCTGACCCGCCAGCACTACACCTACACCGACAACGGCGTCGTCCTGACCTACACCCGGATCTTCTCGCCCCACCTCGTCAACGAGTTCATGGGTGGCGTCCGCCACGGCGTGGAAAAAGGACCGCCGGAGAACGATGCCGAGCTGGCCCGCGTCCAGCGGGGCCCGCGCGGCCTCAGCCTGGGCCAGTTCTACGCGGCGAACAACCCGTTCAACATCATTCCCCAGGCTTCCTTTGGTGGCATCCCGAACTCTCCCTCCATTTCTTATGACGGCCGCTACCCGCTGCGCGGCGCGGACACCGTCTTCAATTTCTCCGACAACATCACCTGGAACCGAGGCAGCCACACGCTCAAGGCCGGCTTCAGTATCGAGCGCGTCCGCAATTACGAGGGCGAGCAGGGAAACTACGGTGGCAACTTCAACTTCGGCCGCGACGCCAACAACCCGCTCGACGCCAACTACGCTTTCGCCAACGCGCTTCTCGGGAACTTCAGCTCCTATAGCGAGTCCGACACGCGCCCGTCGAACGAAGGCCGCAAAACCACGTCCGGGTGGTACGTCCAGGACACCTGGAAAGCGGTCCGCCGGCTCACGCTCGACGTCGGTCTCCGCTTCACCTGGTACAACCAGTGGTGGCAGGCTTCCGGACGCGCCGCCTCGTTCGCCCTCGAGCGTTACGATCCCCGGAGGATCCCGCAGCTTTACCGCCCCGGGCTGGTCGGTGGCGCCCGTCGCGCCGTGAATCCCATCACCGGCGAGGCGCTCCCCGCCGTGTATATCGGCGCCTTCGTCCCCAACTCCGGCGATCCCTTTAACGGCTCAGTCGTGGCGACCGACTCGAGCTATCCGCGCGGCTTCCGGGAACAGGAGCCGGTCCTGTGGGAGCCTCGCTTCGGCTTCGCCTATGACGTCTTCGGGAACGGGAAGACCGCAGTGCGCGGCAGCTTCGGCCTTTTCCATAACACCGTTTCCCCCGGTGTCCGCGCCTTCGCCCAGAATCCGCCCAACCAGATTACGCCCAACGTTTTCTACGGGAACCTCGACAGCTTCCTCACCACCACCGGCGTGATTTTTACGAACAA
>JBKKAI010000642.1:0-3534 GCA_046714815.1 Terriglobia bacterium
CGGCGCAGCAGCGCCGGATCGTCAATCGGGAACTAGCCAAAGGCTTGGAAGATATCAAGAAAGGTCGGGTCTACGGCCCTTTCAACACGGCTGAAGAAATGGCCGCAGCGATCGAAGCCAGCATTAAGAAGGCGCGGCGGGCCAGCAAAGTACGTAAGCCCGCTGGATGAGGATCGAGTACACCCGTAGCGCCCTCGGCGCTCTGCGGAATCTTCCTGGCCCTTTACGCAAGGCGTTTTATAAGCAGGCCGGTTTTCTCCTGGAAAATCTGCAACACCCGTCGTTACGCGCCAAGAAATTCGATGAAAGCACGGACCTGTGGCAGGCCAGAGTCAACCGCAGTTGGAGGTTTTATTTTCAGGTCAAAGGCGACACCTACGTAATCACTAACATCATCCCGCATCCCAAATAACTCCCGTTATTGAACCGGCATCGCTCCTCGCGCGCACCAGGGCTGCGTCGGATATCAAGGGCTTGTACAGCGCGAACCGCTATGGCGCCGACTTCGCGCAGCGGAATCCGATGTTCGGCGTGCGCTGAGTGGGCCGCACCCAATTGCGGAAGAACGTCGTGATGCGGAACGGCGGGTCCGACCAGGCGCCCCCTCGAATCACCTTATAAGCGCCGGTCTCCGGACCCGGCGGGTTCTTCGAAGGCGAACGTGTGTAATATTCGCGCTCGAACCAATCCGCCGTCCATTCGCTGACCGAGCCGGCCATGTCGTGGAGGCCGAAACCGTTGGGCGGATACTTGGCCACAGGGCCGGGTCCGGTCTGCACGTTGTACAAGGCGGCCTTGGGATCCGCCTTCTCGGCGGCCCAGGGATAGCTGAGGCCTTCGATTCCACCGCGCGCCGCGCGCTCCCACTCGGCCTCTGTGGGCAGGCGCCGGCCGGCCCATTCACAGTAGGCCCTGGCGTCCGCCCAGGCGACGTTGTAGATGGGAAAGTCGTCCGGCGGCCGCGCGGCCCAGTGATACGGCTTCGGGTGGCCGGCCGCTTCGAGGAACTTCGTATACCGGCCGTGGGTAACCTCGGTCTTGTCCATCCAAAACGCGTCGAGATGGACCTTGTGCTCCGGGCGGTCGTCCAGCAGCACCTGCGGCCTCATCGTTGTCTTGTCATCCGGCGTCAGATGAGTGCGGCCCATGGTGAACTCACCGGCGGGAACGAGCACCATGCCTTCCTCGGCGAGCAGGGCCGCCGCGCAGAGCAGGAGCGTGGCGGCGCGCATCAGGCGAACAGGTCCGTGATGTCGTCGTCCCGGACGACCTCGGTGGCGCCGAGGATATCCACGTAGCGGTAGGAGCGGCGGGAGGGGGTGTTGGTGATTTCCTTTCTCCAGTCTATGCCGAGCGCCGAGTACACGGTGGCGTAGACGTTCTCGGTGCGCGGCTGCATCTTGCTGTCGTGCCATCCGGTCTCGACGACCTGAGCGCCGTCGGTGTCGGTCTTGCCGAAAATGCGCCCGCCCTTCACGCCGCCGCCCGCGAACAACGACAGGTAGGCGAGGTTGTAGTGATGCCGCCCCTGAATGCCGTTGAGAGGGCCCGGCGTGCGGCCGAACTCGGTGGCCATGACAATCAGAGTTTCGTCGAGAAGCGTCTGGCCCTGGCGGCGCGGCGAAGGCGCAGCCGCAAGGTCCCGCAGCAGGTTGGCGAACGCGCGGTCGAACTCGTTGCAACGGATGTAGTGGTTCGACTTCGAGGCGTGATCGAAGATGTTCTTATGGTGGTCCCAATCGGGATGCACGATGTGGATGTATCGCGTGCCGGCATCGGCCTGCACCAGGTTGCGCGCCAGCAGGCAGCCGAGTCCCACCTCGTTATCGCCGTAACGCTCGCGCTCCTCCTTCGACATCCGAAACACCTTCGGCCATCGCGCGTCGCCGAGAATCTGGTAGGCGCTGGCCTGGAAATCGCGGAAGCTGGAGAAGGAGCGGTCGCGGCGCGCGCGGCTCGTCTTCAGCGCCTCGTCCAGTTCGCCGAGCAGCCGGTAGCGCTCTTCGAGCACCTTCAGCGCTTCGCCGTCCACCGCCGTGCCGCCCATGCCGGCTTTCAGGTTGATGTCGAGCACCGAGTGCTTGGGATGCAGGAAGCCGGTGGACAGCGCGCCGCAACCCGACGTATCGAGGTTGCAGCCCACGTAGGTGGGGAACGTATCGGTTGCCCGCCGCTGGGATTCCAGCTCGTAGGCGATCACCGATCCCACCGAGGGAATCTCCGGCGCCTGGGCCGGATTCAGCGGGCGGCCCGCCTGGGTGTAGTACTGGCCCCGGAAGTGCACGACCTCGTGGCTCTTCATCGAACGCACGATGGTGACTTTATCCATCTCTTTGGACAATTCAGGGAACAGCCGGCGGGAGAGATAGAGATCGTTGCGCACCGGCCGCACGTCCAGGTCCTGCGGCGTGCCCTTGCTCTCTTTGAAATCGAAGGTATCGAGATGGCTGATGGCGCCGGCCAACTCGATCAGGACGCAGAACCGGGCCGTGCCGGCCGGATTGGTCCGGCCCGCCGCGCGGGCCCGGATCGGCATCAGCGCCTGATCGGCGAAGGCCGCCAGCAGGCCGTATCCGCCCAGGCGCAGGACGTCGCGCCGCGCCGGAAGGAAATCACTGACTCGTTTC
This sequence comes from Terriglobia bacterium, assembly GCA_046714815.1. GTDB lineage: Bacteria > Acidobacteriota > Terriglobia > JAJPHL01 > JAPKYU01 > JBKKAI01. The sequence goes on from JBKKAI010000642.1 coordinate 2,628, forward strand.
TGCATGGCGGCTCCCTCTGGTTTCTAGTAATTGAACAGGAACTCCGGGCTGTTAATGAGAGCCCACTGCAGGTTCTCGGCGCCACGCCGCCGGTCGCCGGAAAGCGCGCGCCGGGCGACGGTGGCTTCCCGCCCGGTCGGCCGGCGCGAAATCGTGCCGAGGTACAGCCTCTCGATGAGCGCGCCGTCGTCGTTCGTCTCCTTCAACAACTGCTCCACGCGGCTGCCACTCATCGCGAGAACGCGCTCGGTGACGACGTTGGACTGCATCAGCAGCATCGCCTGCAGCGACGAGAGCGCGGTCTTTTTCGGCATGTCGTCGCGGTTCGACTGGCCGAACACGCGCATGAAGCCCTGCACCTGCTTGTCGGCTTTCTTGGGCTCGGACATCTGCTGGACCATCGGCACCTTGTCGCCGCCGCTGGGGAGGGCAGCCGGGCGGCTGGTCGCCAGCGTGATCGCGTCGTGCAGCTCGGCGGCGCTGAGCATCCGCACGAACTTGCGGGCGTGGTAGGGCGCGTAAGCGTCCTTCCATTCGCGGTCGAAGCTCGACGAAAGCTGATAGGCGCTCGAGGTCATGATCCGGCGGACCAGTTTCTTGAAACTGTAACCACTCTGCTCGAAATCGCGGGCCATCGCGTCGAGCAACTCCGGATTGGAGGGCTGCAGCGGCCAGCCCTTGGGCAGCTTCCTGCGGTCGTAGCGGGCCAGGTCGAATTCGTCCACGGGCTCGACGATGCCGAACCCCATCAGCTCCGCCCAGATGCGATTGGCGAACGCCCGCGAGAACTGGATGTGGCCCGTCAGAATGCGCGCCAGCTCGTCGCGTTCATGGACGCCGCTACGCGGCTCCTCAACCGTAAGGATGAACGCCGGCCAGCCGGCGCCGCCGCTGCGCGGCACCCGCA
>JBKKAI010000643.1:0-7118 GCA_046714815.1 Terriglobia bacterium
CGCACTCCAAACCAGAGCCGTCAAAACTCAGTAGAGTCAACTCGCCCGGGCGAGTGCGGCACAGCGCCCCCACCGCCGCGGCGATCGCCACGGTGCCGGCGATGGCGCGCGGATGCGTGTGCGATACCCGCGCGGAGCCGGCGGCGGCTTGCTCCAGCTCCTCCGGCCGGCCGGCGAAAAACAATCCGAGCGGCGGCACGCGCATCGCCGAGCCGTTTCCGGCGGAGTTGACTCCGCTGCGTGGCGGCCGAAAACCCAGGCTCAGCTTCAGGCAGGCCCGCACTGTGGCCAGGCCGATGAACGGCGGCAGCGTCCAGAACCAGTTTCGCAGGCGGCGTCCGAAATCGGCCGCATCGAAGCCGCCGCGTTCGGCGAGCGACGCGGCCAGCGCCATCGCCTGCTCGCTATCGTCGGAAACATACGCCTTGCCCGGCCACAGCCAGAAACGGTCCACCGCGCCGAACCGCTTGCGGATGGCCCGCCGCGAAAGGTTTTCCGTGGGCAGCCCCAGGGCATCGCCCACCGCCAGCCCCAGCAGGCAGCCCTCAAACCGCGACTGCGGAGGAACTTCGTAGCTCATGCGCTTTAATTCTAGCCGAAGCGCGGGCCTTGCCCTCCCGCCGCTGTTCTGAAAGAATCGAGCCGGTATGAATGATAGTGCCAGGCCGTTCTATGGCTGGTGGGTCGCCGCATCCACTTTCGTCAGCCTGTTTGTGATGGTGGGGCTGATTTATTACGGCCTTCCTGTCTTCTACACGGAGCTGATCAAGGAGTTCGGCTGGAGCCGGGCGGACCTCACCAAGCCGTACTTCTTCAGCGTGCTCCTGGTAGGCCCGTTCGCCGGCTTCCTGATTGACCGCTACGGCGCGCGGCGCGCGATGCTGTTCGGGATCGTCGCGGCGATTGTGGCGTTCATCGGGTTCGGCCGCATGCGGACGCTCGAAGCTTACTTCGTGTTCTATTTCCTGAATACGGTGGGCTACTTTTTCGCCGGGCCGGTGCCCAACCAGGTGCTGGTGTCACAGTGGTTCCGGCGGATGCGCGGGAGCGTGATGGGCACGGCCTACGTCGGCCTGGGCATCGGGGGCGCGCTCGCGCCATTGCTGTTCACCTACAGCATCGCCCGATTTGGCTGGCGCCCCACGTTTCTGGCCGGCTCCCTGCTGATCGGCATCGTGCTTCTGCCGGTGGTGCTTTGGATCGTTAAAGAGCGGCCGCAGGACCTGGGCCAGTTCCCGGACGGGGATGCCGCGCCCGCCACCGGCGCTGCTGCCGCCCCGGCGATCTCTCTACGCGAGGCGGTTCGCCTGCCTTCGTTCTGGCTGCTGGCCCTCGGCAGCTTCTTTTCCATCGGAGCCATCGGCTCGGTGATCCAGCACCTGAAGCTCTTTCTGGTCAGCCGGGAGTTCAGCAATTCCGAAGCCGCTTGGGTGATGAGCTTTCTGGTGATCTCCAGCATCCCGGGGCGCATCCTGATGGGCTTCCTCGCCGACCGGTTTTCGAAGAAGGCGGTGATGATCGTGGCTTACGCGATGGTGGGCGCCTCGATCCCGCTGCTGTACTTCGCCGACGTCCCGGGCATGATCTACGTCTTCGCCGCCGTCTTCGGCTTCGGCATGGGCGCCGATTACATGATGATCCCGCTGATGGCCGCCGAGTGCTTCGGCGTCAACTCGCTGGGGCGCGTGATGGGCTTTATCCTGCCGACCGACTCGGTGGGGCAGGCGATGTTTCCGCTGCTGGTTGGCTGGATGTTCGACCGCATGGGGAATTACCACCTGGCGTTCGCGGTGATGACCGCGGCGGGGCTGCTCGGCGTGGCCGCCATTGCCCTGATCCGCCCCCCTGGCCGGAATGCAGAATTAGAAGCGCTTCGCAGTCCTCAGTGAACTTTCCACGTGTCTCGTTATTTTAATTACAGGAGCCTGGAGGGGTTGCAGCAGGACGCGGCGCGTCTGGGCGCCGGCATCCGCTTCGAGCCTGACCGGGCGCGCATGCAGGCGGCGCTGGGCGCGCCGCGTACGCTGCGCGGCTGGGGCGGGCGTGAGTGGCGGACGGGCAATTCGCTCGCCGTCCACCCGATGGAGGGCTGCGACGGCACCACCGACGGCCGGCCCGACGAGCTGGTCTACCGGCGCTACGAGCGTTTCGGGCGCGGCGGATGCAAGCTGCTCTGGTTCGAGGCCACGGCCGTCGTCGAGGAGGCCCGCGCCAACACCCGCCAGCTTGCGATCAATCCGGACACGGCACCCGATCTCGAAAAGCTGCTGCGGCAAACTCGCGCCGCGCACCGCGAGGTCTACGGCACGGACCGCGACCTGGTCTCGATCCTGCAGCTTACGCACTCGGGCCGCTGGAGCCACCCCACGCCGATCGTCGCGGTGAACCATCCGGTGCTGGACAAGTTGAAGAGCAGCGTGCGCCTGATCAGCGACTCCGAGCTCGAACAGCTCGAGCAAACCTACGCCGAGCGCGCGAAGCTGGCGCTTGAAATCGGCTTCGACGGCGTGGACCTGAAGATGTGCCACGGCTACCTGGGCAACGAACTGCTCGGCGCCCACCTGCGGCCCGGCCCCTACGGCGGCAGCTTCGAGAACCGCACGCGGCTGGCGCGCAACGCCCTGGCGCGCATCCGCGACGCCGTGGGCGACCGGATGCTGCTCTGCGCGCGCCTGGGTTGCTACGACGGCCTGCCGTACCGCATCAACCCGCAGACGAAGCTGGGCGAGCCGCGCGAATACGAGCGGCCGTATCGCTATGGTTGGGGCGCCTCGGCCGAGGATCCGTTTCGCGAAGACTTGAGCGAAACCAAGCGCCTGATCGGCGGCCTGCGCGACTGGGGCGTGCGGCTGATCAACGTCACCCTGGGCGTGCCGTATTTCAATCCGCACGTCGGCCGCCCGTTCGAGAAGGCCGACCAAGGCAACTATGAGCCGCCGGAGCATCCACTGCTGGGCGTGTGGCGGCATTTTCGCATCGCCGGCGCTTTGCAGCGCGCTTTCCCGGACCTGCCCATGGTCGGCACCGGATATAGCTGGCTGCAGAAATACCTGGTCCACGCCGGCGCCGCCAATCTCGCCGACGGCAACATTTCCTTCGTCGGGGTGGGACGCGGTGTGCTGGCCTATCCGGAGTTCGCCCGCGATGTGCTCGAAAAAGGCGAAATGGAAGAGGTGCGTTGCTGCAAGACGGTCACCTTCTGCACGTACCTGATGCGCGCCAAAGACCATCCCACCGGCCAGTTTCCCACCGGCTGCGTCCCGTTCGACAAGGAAACCTACGGGCCGATCATGAAGGAAGCGCAGCGCTCAAAAAAAAGGACGTAGCACAGGCATTCCTGCCTGTGCCCGGGTGGCTGCCTACTCGAAGCCTACTCGAAGATCGCGTCGAGTGGAATTTCCAGGCCGGGAAGCAGCGCAGTCGTAAGGGTGTCGCCGGCGCCCAGGCGGCGTGGCTCGGGAGATTCCGCGAAGCGGTACACAAACACGCAATTCTCATCGGTGTCGGCGGCCCAGTATTCTTTGACGCCGCAGCGCTGGTAGAGGTCGCGCTTGTCGAACAGGTCCACGCGCCACGTGGATTCCGAAAGGATCTCGATCACCAGGTCGGGCGCGCCGTACACGCCCTTGTCCTCGATTATGTGCAGGCGATCCCGTGCGACAACGAGGATGTCAGGTTCGACACAGGTTTGCCTGCCCGGCTCGGGAAAGACATCGAACGGCGCGGGATAGATCCTCCCCAGGCCATTTTTGCGGGCAAACGGCGATAAGAAATCAAGGATCATGCGGCCAGTGTCGGGTGTAACCGGTTTTTTTCCGCATTCCGCATTCGTTCAGACTGCTTCCCAGCGCCGCGACGCCACCGCGCGCTCCACCGCGTCGAGCACTGCCTGGCACTTCAGGCCGTCTTCAAAGGTCGGATGCGGCGACTGGCCCTTGGCGATGCCCTGCAGGAAGTCGTGAATCATGTGGGTGTGCGAGTGCTCCCATCCGATGATGTGTCCCTCCGGCCACCAGTTTGCCACGTAGGGGTGGACGTTGCCGGAGGTCACCAGGATGTTGCGGAAGCCGCGGGCGTGCGGCGGGTCATCGGCCGAGTACAGCTCCAGCTCGTTGAGCTGCTCCATGTTGAATGCCAGAGAGCCCTTGGTGCCGTTCACTTCGAAGGCGTTAAAATTCTTGCGGCCCGGCGCGAAGCGCGTCGCTTCAAACGCGGCCACTGCGCCGCCCTTCAGGCGCCCAATGAACAGCGCGGCGTCGTCCACCGTCACCGGCTTTCGGCCCTTGCCGTCGAGCGCGGGACGATCTTTGATGAAAGTTTCGAGCAGCCCGCAGACTTCGGTGACGTCGCCGGCCAGGTAGTGGCATAGGTCTACGATGTGCGCGCCCAGGTCGCCGAGCGTTCCGGTGCCGGCGGCATTCTTGTCGAAGCGCCACAACGCGGGCAGGTCCTCCGACATCGCCCAATCCTGAAGGTAGCGGGCGCGGAAGTGCAGGATCTTCCCGAGCCGGCCTTCCTCGATGACCTGCCGCGCCAGCACAATGGCGGGCACGCGGCGGTAATTGAACTGCACAACGTTCACCACGCCAGCCTTGCGCACCGCCTCGGTCATGGCCCGCGCCTCGGCCAGGTTGTTGGCCAGCGGCTTCTCACAAAGGATGTGCTTGCCGTTCTGGGCGGCGGCGATGGCGATGGGAGCGTGCAGGTCGCCCGGCGTGCTGATGTCCACCGCGTCAATGTCCTTGCGCCGCACCACCTCTTCCCAGTCGGTGGAAACTTCTTCCCACCCGAAGCGCTTGGCCATGGCTTCGGCGCCGGCGCGGTCGCGCCCGCAGATCACCCTCATTCGCGGCTTCGGGCACTCCGGAAACATGGAAGCCACGGTGTGGTAAGAGTGCCCATGGGCTTTGCCCATGAACTTGGTTCCGATCATCGCAACACTAATCTCTTTCATGCTTGCCCCCTGAGGTGAGACAACCAGTTAAGACACTGCCCGCCGTTCGATGAAAAGTGCTCGACCGGCCAAACCAGTTTAGCTCAAAATGGCGAGTGGCTGGCGAAGCGGCCCAGGAGGGCCGCCCCAGCCCGCGCTTCACTGAGGATACTCGCACGGCCTGTCATGGGCACGTCCCATCCCACTCGGTCAGTTTTGTGATACAACCGGCCTTATGCGCCTTCTGATTGCGTCGTTTCTCGCGCTCGCCGTGCTCTGTCCCGCCCAGGAAGCGTACCGGCCGGCGCCTTCGAACCTCGCCGGCCGCCAGTGGTTCCAGGATGCCAAGTTCGGCCTGTTTGTCCACTGGGGCGTTTACAGCGTGCTGGGCGACGGCGAGTGGGTGATGAACAACAAGAAAATCCCCATCGCCGAATACGAAAAGCTGCCCCCACAGTTCAACCCCACCGAGTTCGACGCGGCCGAGTGGGTGGCGCTGGCCAAGGCCGCCGGCATGAAGTACATCACTATCACCAGCAAGCACCATGACGGCTTCGCCATGTTCCACACGCGGCAGAATGACTGGAACATCGTGGACCGCACGCCCTACAAGAAAGACCCGCTCAAGATGCTGGCCGAAGAATGCCGCCGGCAGGGCCTGAAGCTGTATTTCTATTACTCGCACCTGGACTGGCATCATCCCGATTACTTCCCGCTGGGCCGCACGGGCCGCGATGCCGGCCGGGCGCCGCAGGGCGATTGGTATCGCTACATGGATTTCATGGATGCGCAGCTTCGCGAGCTGCTCACCGGGTACGGCGAGATCGGCGGCATCTGGTTTGACGGCTGGTGGGACAAGCCCACCGCCGACTGGCGGCTCGGCAAGACCTACAGCCTGATCCACCAGCTTCAGCCGCAGGCCCTGGTCGGCAACAACCACCACCGGCGCCCGTTCGACGGCGAAGATTTCCAGATGTTCGAGAAGGACCTGCCCGGTCACAACACCGCCGGCTTCAACAAGGAGTCGGAGATCGGCGCTTTGCCGCTCGAAACCTGCGACACCATCAACCGGGCGTGGGGCTACAACAAGAGCGACCGGGCGTTCAAAAGCACGCGCGACCTGATCCATTACCTGGTGCGCGCCGCCGGCTACAACAGCAACTTTCTGCTGAACGTGGGGCCGATGCCCAACGGCAAAATCCAGCCGGAATTCGCGGAGCGGTTGCGGGAGGTGGGCGCCTGGCTGGCCCGCAACGGCGAAAGCATCTACGGCACGCGCGGCGGCCCGATCACGCCGCGGCCCTGGGGCGTCACCACGCGGAAAGGCAACCAGGTATTCGTGCACGTGCTCGACTGGCCGGATGACGCGCTGCTGCTGCCGAAGCTGCCGATGAAGGTCCGCCGCGCGCGGCTGCTGAAGGACTCGGCCGCGGTCGAGACCGCCGATCTCGATGTCGGGCTCGTGCTGAAGCTGCCGCCCGCCGGCCGCGACCCGCTGGACACCATCGTCGTCCTCGACATTGCCCCGTAGCGCGCCTCCGTAGAAGTCAAGAAAGCCACAGAGACACAGAGCACACAGAGCGAACTACTTACCTGTTCGCTCTGTGTGCTCTGTGCCTCTGTGGCTTTTCCTGTCGCATTCCGAACTATGGTACTTTCTGGCCATGAAAAAGTTTCGTGTGGGGCTGCTGACCTTCTCCGACGGCCGCCGGTACGTGCACGACAAGCTGCGGGAGATGAACCTCGATTTTCAGAAGCGCATTACGCGGAGGCTGGAGGAGTCCGGGCGTTTCGAGGTGGTGGCCGGTGAGGAGATTGTCTGGCATCCGGACGTGGCCAAGAGCGAGGGACGGCGGCTTTTGCAGGCCGGCGTCGAGGTCACCATTTTCAACTACGCGGTGTGGTGCTTCCCGCACCTGACGGCGGTGGCCAGCGAGTTCGCGCCCGGTCCTTACCTGATGTTCTGCAACATCAACCCGCAGTATCCGGGGATGGTGGGGATGCTGGCGGCGGCGGGCGCGCTCGACCAGTTGGGGCGCTCCCACTCGCGCGTCTGGGGCGGCATCGAAGACGACGCCGTGTTCGGCCGCGTCAGCCAATACCTGGCCGCGGCCGCTTCAGTCACCCGGCTGAAGGGCGAAACCTTCGGCCTCTACGGCGGACGCCCCATGGGCATGTACACCGC
>JBKKAI010000644.1:0-5010 GCA_046714815.1 Terriglobia bacterium
TCGCGCGGCCGTCGGCCGACGTACTGTTCGAGTCGGCCGCGGATGCATATGGCTCGGGGGCGGTCGGCGTTGTCCTGACCGGCGCCAGTGAAGACGGCGCCCGAGGGCTGGCCCGCCTGCGTGGGCACGGCGGGATGGCCGTGGTCCAGGATCCGGCCACCGCGGAAAGCGCGGCCATGCCGGAAGCGGCGATTCAGATCGCCGGCGCCGACCACGTGCTGTCGCTGGCCGGAATCGCCGCCCTGCTCGCCGGTCTGCCGGTAAAGGCCGCGGCCTTCAAGGAGTGAAAAAATTGCCGGAGCGCAAAGTCAAAATTCTGCTCGTGGACGACAACCCCGGCAACCTGCTGGCGCTGGAGAACGTGCTGGCGCCCCTGGGACAGGACCTGGTGATAGCCCGGTCCGGCAACGAGGCGCTGCAGCATCTGCTGCGCTACGACTTTGCCGTAATTCTGCTCGACGTCCAGATGCCGGGAATGGACGGCTTCGAGACCGCCACTCTCATCCGCGCGCGGCCCAAAACTTGCCGGGCGCCGATCATTTTCCTGACGGCGACGAACAAGAGCGACGCCCACGTGGACGCCGGCTACGCGTTGGGAGCCGAGGATTACGTGCTCAAGCCGTTTGTGCCGGAGATCCTTCGGGCCAAGGTGGCGATGTACGTGGAAGAAGCCAGGGCCCGGCTCGAAAAGGAAACCGCGCGGGGGACAAGCGAGTGAGAAAAAACTCGCACAGGCTGGCGAACTTGTATGTGGCACAGGCATTCTTGCCTGTGCGCGGGAGAAGCGAGTGAGACCGCCGAACACCCCGCGGGTGAAGGTCCTGATGGTGGACGACCGGCCGGAAAACCTGTTCGCCCTCGAGATGGTTCTGGACCCGCTCGGCGAGGAATTGGTGAAGGCCGCCTCGGGCAACGAAGCTCTGAAGCGCCTGCTCCAGGATGACTTCGCCGTCATCCTGCTGGACGTGCAGATGCCCGGGATGGACGGGTTCGAGGCGGCGCGTCTGATCCGCGAGCGCGAGCGGTCGCGCGGCACGCCGATTATCTTCCTCACCGCCATCAGCAAGGAGGAGCAGCACATCGGCGCCGGGTACGAGTCCGGGGCAGTGGATTACGTCACCAAGCCGTTTGTGCCCGAGCACCTGCGGGCCAAGGTGGCCGTGTTCGTGGACCTGTGTAGGCAGAGGCAGATCATCGCTCGCCAGGCCGAGCTGCTGCAGCAGCACGGCCGTGATCTGGAGCGGATCAACGACGACCTGAAAGCGGAGATCCAGGAGCGAATGAAGGCCGAAACGGCGCTGGCCCTCTCCAACGCCGGCCTTCACGAATCGGCGCGCAAAATGCGGGAAATGAACGAGCAGCGGACGCGCTTCTTCGCCAACATCAGCCACGAGCTGAGAAACCCGCTGGCGCTGATCCTGGGCCCGGTGTCGCAGCGGCTGCTCGCCGGGGCGGGCATGCCGCCCGAGCAGCGCGAGTTGTTGGAGATGGTCGAGTCCAGCGCCCGCATGCTGCTCAAGCAGGTAAACGATCTACTCGACGTCTCCAAGCTGGAAGCCGGCAAGATGGAGACCCACTACGCCTCTACGGACCTGGCGCGCCTCTTGCGGCTAACCGTCTCCTGCTTCGATCTGGTGGCGCAGGATCGCGGCATCACGCTTTCGGTGGCGGCGCCGGACAGCGTCCCCGCCCAGGCCGACCCGGAGAAGATTCACCGCGTGCTGATGAACCTGCTCGCGAACGCCATCAAGTTCACTCCCCGCGATGGCCGGGTCAACGTCACGCTGCGGCTGGCGGAACGGGGCCGATCGCCGCGCGCCTCCATCGCCGTCCTCGATAGCGGTCCCGGCGTGCCGCCCGAAATGCGGGCCACAATCTTTGAGCGGTTCCGGCAGGCGGACAGCGGGCCGGGCCCGCAATTCGGCGGGACGGGCCTGGGCCTGGCCATCGTCAAGGATTTTGTCGAGCTGCATGGCGGCGCCGTTCAGGTGAGCGATGCGCCCGGGGGCGGCGCGCTGTTTACCGTGGACCTGCCGCTGGTGGCGCCGCCCGGAGTGGTCGTTGCCGCCTCCCAGCGGGTTGGCGAGCCGCCGCCCGCCGCCTTGGAGGATACCAGCCTGGTTCTCGAACAGTTTCGCGGCCTGCGTCTGCCCGCTTCGGATGCGGTGATCGAGGAAGGCGGCGAGGGGCTCATCCTGGTGGTGGAAGACCACCCCACGATGAATGACTTTCTGGTGAAGACTCTGGCCACCCGGCATCGCGTTGCCACCGCCTTTGACGGGCGCGACGGACTCGGCAAAGCCCTGGCGCTTCACCCCGACCTGATTCTGACCGATGTCATGATGCCGGGGATCACGGGCGAGGATCTGGTCCGCGATATCCGGTTGCAACGCGAGCTCGATGCCGCACCCATCGTCGTGCTCACCGCCAGGGCCGACGACGAACTCCGTCTGAAACTGCTGCGCGAGGGCGCGCAGGACTACCTGATCAAACCCTTTTCCGCGCAGGAGCTGCTGCTCCGCGTGGGAAATCTCCTCACGATGAAGCGAATCCGCGACCTGCTGCACCGTGAGGTGGTGAGCCAGGAGCGCGACGTCGTGGCTGTGGTGAAAGACCTGATTGAGACGCGCGAGCGGCTGGAGAAAGCGCTAGCGGCCGGCCGGGAAGGCGAACCTTGAGTCAGCTATGATAATCTGATGCGGAATGGACTTGGGCGAACGCCTGCGCCGCGCCTCCGGAACCGCCGAAGAGGTGGGGACGGTCCTGCATGATTCGTCCGAGGAGGTCCTGCTGGCCCTGCTCGATAACCCCCGGCTCAGCGAAGAACACCTGAGAATGCTGCTGAGCCGCAAGAACCTCAGCCGGAATTTTCTCCGCGAACTGGGCAGCCGCGAACGGCTGCTGCGGCCCTACCAGGTGAAGCTGGCGCTGCTGCGGAACCCGCGCGCGCCCCGCGGTGTATCCCTGACGCTGCTGCGGCACGTCTACTTGTTTGACCTCGCAAAAGTGGCTACCACGCCGTCGGCGGCGCCGGATCTGAGGCGCGCGGCCGAAGAGGCCATCGTTGCGCGTCTGCCGGCCCTGTCGTTGGGAGAGCGGCTGTCGTTGGCGCGGCAGGGCGCGTCGCAGATCGCGGCGGCCCTGCTGGCCGACAGCGACACGCGCGTTTTTTGCTCCGCGCTGGCCAACCCGCGGCTGACCGAAGCCGGCGTGGTCAAGACGCTCGGCGCCGGGAAACTCGCGCCAGAGGCGCTGGAGGCCATCGCCGAGCACCCGGCCTGGGCGGCGCGCTATGATGTGCGGCTGGCGCTCATCCGCCACCCGGGCACTTCGTTGCGGCGGATGTTATCGCTGCTGGACCGGGTTCGTTGGCAGGACCTGGCGGACTTGCCGTCCGACCGCCGGATGCCCGCCGATCGCCGGCATTACGTTGCGGAGCTGGTGCGCCGGCGTCGTGGCACAGGCATTCTTGCCAGTGCGCGGGTTTCGAAGGGGTAGGGTTTTGAGGTATAATCCCGGCTTTTCCGGGGGCGCCGCACCCAGACAGCGGCAACTCGGAGCTTTCGCTCCGGGCAGGCGGCTTGCATTCATTGAACGGAGTGGCTATGAAACCTAACAGTCCCGTGCTTGCTCTCTCTCTGCTGATCGCGCTCGTGTCCGCCGCGCCGGCCCCAGCCGCCGCGCAGGCCCCGGCCGCGGGCTCTGAAGCCCAGAAAAAACAGATCACCGACCCGGCCGAATACAATGTTTACGTTGCGGCGCTGAATGAAGCCAGCCCCGCGAAAAAGATCCAGATGCTGGACGAATTCCTCGCCAAGTATCCGAACACCGTGGTGAAGGAAGACGCGCTCGAGCTGAAGATGGTGGCGATGCAGCAGGCCGGACAGAGTCCCGAGCCGGCCGCCCGCCAGATTGTCCAGGTGAACCCGAACAACATGCGCGCACTGTTTCTGCTCAGCTACCTGTTCACCCAGACTCCCCTGAGCGAGAAGGACCCGTCCTTCCAGCAGAAACTGGCCGACACCGAGCAGATGGCCCAGCGCGGCCTCCAGCAACTGCCGGCCTTCCAGCCGGCCAATGTCAGCCCCGCCGACCTGGAGAAGAACAGGAAAAGCATGGATTCCACGTTCCGGCAGGCGCTCGGCGTGGTGGCCATGGGGCGCAAGCAGTATGATGCCGCCCAGCGCGAATTCGCCAAGGCGGCCGAATCGGCCCCCGATGACGCCACTCTCTTCTACCGCATCGGCAACGCCTACATCTCCGAGCGCCCCAACCCGAAATACAACGAAGCCTTCTGGGCCTTTGCGCGCGCCACGGCCCTGGACGGTCCGGGGGCTCTCCCGCCCGCGGGGCGCCAGCAGGTGGATGATTACCTGAAGAAGATTTACGTTACCTATCACGGCTCGGAGGAGGGGTTGGACCAGTTGAAGCAGCAGGCCAAGGCGCAGCCTTCTCCGCCCCCCGATTTCAAGGTGGTCTCCAAGGCGGAGATTGCCGCGAATGCCCCGCCGGAAGTAGACAAGATGGGCTTCGTGGATATGCGGGAGATGCTCAAGAGCGGCGGCCCCAAGGCCGATCAGCTCTGGGAGCGCCTGAAAGGGAAATCGCTGGCGCTGAAGGGCATGGTGGTTTCGGCGACGCCCGCCGCGCGGCCGCGCACGCTGCGCCTTGCGGTGCTGGAAGAAACAGCAAACAGGAACGGCGGCTACGATGTGGAATTGGCGCTGGCCGCGCCCGTGGCCCGCGTCGCGGCCGGCACGATGGTGCAGTTCGAGGGCTTGGCCAACTCGTTCCAACCCGAGCCTTTCTCGATGGGCATGGTGGACGGCAAGGTGACCGCAGGTGCGGCCGGTGGCGCCGCGCCGGCGGCAAAGAAGCCGGCCGCCAAAAGAGCCGCCGGCAGAAGCCGCCGCCGGTGAAATCCGCGACGGCCATGATGTTGCGTTAGCCCGCGTTAGCCCTCAATGCTGTTCACTTAGTACTCTGGTTCATAAGTTCGGCAACGTATTC
>JBKKAI010000645.1:0-6469 GCA_046714815.1 Terriglobia bacterium
CCCAACAACCTCGGGAAAATGGGCAAGAAGCCCACGCATCCGGAGCTGCTCGATTGGCTCGCCGCTCGGTTCATCGCCGGCGGCTGGAGTGTGAAGCGCATGCACCGCGCCATCATGCTGTCGGAGACTTATCAGCGCTCCGGCGAGCACCCTGCTGCCGAACAGGCCAGGCAAGCGGACCCGGAAAACGCGCTCCTCGCCTGGTTCCCGCCGCGGCGAATGGAAGCCGAAGTTCTGCGCGATAGCATCCTCGCGGTTTCGGGCGAGCTCAGCCTGGAAGCCGGCGGCCCGGGGACGTTCCCGGAGATCAACGACGACGTGGCCGGCCAGCCGCGGCTGATCATGGGGACGGTGGCGCCGGCCTACCTGCCGTCGCCTCTGCGCCGCCAGAGAAACCGCCGCGCGGTCTACACCTACCAGAAGCGCAGCCTGCTCGACCCGCTGGTCGAGGTGTTCAACGGACCGAGTTTGAACGAATCGTGTGAAGCGCGCGAGGCAGCCACTGTCCCGACACAGGCCTTCACGCTGCTGAACAGCAGGTTCTCGCGGGACATGGCGCTGGCCTTCGCCGCGCGCCTGGAGAGAATGGCTCCCGAACCCGGCACGCGCATTGACCACGCTTTCCGGCTGGCCTTCAGCCGCCCGCCTTCGGCCGATGAGCGCGCCCGTGCGCTGGCGTTCGTAGCGCGTATGGCGGTCTACCACGAGTCGCACCCACCGGCGCCGCCGCCTTCGCGCAAGCCGCTGGTGCGCACCATGATCACCGAGCAAACCGGCGCGCCGGTCAATGTTGTGGAGGAAGCCGAGCCGTCAGCCTACGAAGAGAACCTCCACGCCGGCCAGGTCGGCGCCGGGACGCGCGCGCTTGCCGACTTCTGTCTCGCTTTACTCAATTCCAATGAGTTCCTTTATGTCTACTGAACAAGACCCACGTGAACCAGGCTCTCGTGAAGCAGGCTCTCGCCGCCACTTCCTGTTCCAGACCTGCGCGGGACTGGGCAGCGTCGCACTGACGTCGCTGCTCCGGCAGGAAGAGGCGCGGGCCGGCGTGCTCGCGCCCCGCAAGCCGCACCACGCCGCCCGCGCCAAAGCTTGCATCTTCCTCCTGATGGAGGGCGGCCCCAGCCACATTGACACCTTCGACCCCAAGCCCAAGCTCGGTTCGCTGCACATGACCGCCTTTACGCGTGACGACAAGTTCGCCTCGGCCATGGAAGGCGGCAAGCGCTACCTGGTTTCGAGCCCCTTCCAGTTCCGCAAATCGGGCCGCTCGGGGATCGAGGTCTCGGAGCATTTCGAGCAGGTGGCCACGTGCGTGGACGACATCTGCTTCTATCGCGGCGCGGTTGGCGAAAGCACCAATCACCCCACCGCGCTTTACCACATCAATACCGGCAACATGTTCGGCGGCGACCCGGCGCTCGGCGCCTGGACCGCGTACGGCCTGGGAACGGAAAACCAGAACCTGCCGGCCTTTGTCGTCCTTCCGGATGTGCAATACCCGCAGGGAGGGCCGGCCAACTGGTCGAGCGGCTTCCTGCCCGCCTTTTACCAGGGCGCGGCGCTGCGCGCCACCGGCTCGCCGGTGCTGGACATGACGCCGCCCGAGGGAATCACGGTGGAGCACCAGCGGGCCACGCTCGATTACCTGGGCGAGCTGAACCGCGGCCACCAGCAGGCGCATCCCGGCCACGCCGAGCTGGCGGCGCGCATCGAGAATTACGAGTTGGCCTTCCGGATGCAAGCGGAGATGCCCAAGGCCGTGGCGCTGGAAGAGGAGCCGGAAGCGACGCGGCGGATGTATGGCATGGGCCGGAAAGAAAGCGACGCATTCGGGCGGCGCTGCCTGCTGGCGCGGCGCCTGGTCGAGCGCGGCGTGCGCTTCGTGCAGGTGATCTCCTCGGGATGGGATTCGCATGACGACATCGTCACCGCGCACGCCAACCGCATGCGCGCCGTGGACCAGCCCATCGCCGCGCTGCTCAAGGACCTGAAGCGCACCGGGCTGCTGGAAAGCACCCTGGTGATCTGGGCGGGCGAGTTCGGACGGTCTCCGGACAACGGTGTGCGGCGCGGCGGCATGGCCTACGGCCGCGATCACAATTCCACAGCGATGAGCGTCTGGCTGGCCGGGGGCGGCGTGCGAGCCGGCCACGTCGTCGGCGCCACCGATGACATCGGGCAGAAGGCGGTCGAGGTGGTGCACCCGCTGCGCGACCTGCACGTCACCCTCCTGCACCTGATGGGCCTCGACGACACCAGGCTCACCTACTTCCATGCCGGCCGCTTCAAGCAACTGAGCCAGGTCGGCGGGAAGCTGATCCGCGAGCTGATGGCGTGATTCTCGACACCCACTTTCGACAACTTGCCGCGGAGGGCTACGTCGCGCTCGGGAACTTCATGGACGGAGAGCTTCTCGCCGCGCTGCGGACGCGCGTGGATGAATTGTTCGAGCAGGAAGGTGAGCAAAGCGGCGCCGAATTCAAGCAGGAGCCGCACGCGCGCCGCCTGGCCAACCTGGTGGACAAGGGCCGCGTGTTCGAGCAGATCATCGCCCATCCGGTGATCCTCGAGTACGTTGGCGCCGTCCTTGGCCCACGCTTCAAGCTCAGCAGCCTGAACGCGCGCTCCGCCAACCCCCGCTCCGATTGCGGGCAGCCGCTGCACGCCGACATGGCCGCCGTCGCCGATGAACAGGGTTACTGGGTGTGCAATACGGTGTGGATGCTCGATGATTTCACCCCCGACAACGGCGCGATCCGCATGGTGCCGGGCTCACACCGCCGGCGCAAGCTGCCACAGGAGGCGCTCGCCGATCCGTTGGCGCCCCATCCCGATGAGGTCCTGCTGACCGGAAGGGCCGGAACGGTGGTGGTGATGAACGCCCACATGTGGCACAGCGGCACGGCCAACGGCGCCGCCGCGGCGCGCCGCGCCGTCCACGGCTTCTACTGCCGCAGGGACAAGCCACAGCAGCAGCACCAGAAGAAAATGCTGCGGGCCGAAACGCAGCAGCGGCTCAGCCCGGAGCTGCGGACGCTGCTGGCGCTCGATGATCCCTGGAACGACGAGATCAGCTCGCAGGTGACCGTCCGAAGCGGGTTCATGAAATGAAAAACCTCAGTTTCCTTCTTCCGGTGCTTGCCGCCGCCGCCTTTGCCCAGACCGCCCCGCTGCCGCCGACCGTCGCCCCCGGTGCGAAACTGGTCGAGGTCTATGGCGACGATCGCTTCTTCGAAGGCCCGGCGTGGGACCCGGTTTCCGGAAAGCTTTACTTCACCGCGTTCCGCCAGCAGGCCACGCAGGTTCTGCGCCTCGATGGCCCCGGCCCCGGCAAAGTCCACGTCTGGATGGACGACGCCAAAGGCGTCAACGGGATGTACCTTGCCCGCGGCCGCCTGCTCGGCGCGCAGGCCTTCGGCCATAACCTGCTCAGCATGAAAATCGGCGCGAGCGGCCCGGAAGACGTGAAAAGCCTGGCGAGCGCCTTTGAGGGGGTAACCTTCAACCAGCCCAACGACGTCACCGAGGCGCCCAGCGGCTGGATTTACTTCACCGACCCCGATTTCCGCGGCAAGACGCGCAGCGCCGTCTACTCGCTCAGTCCCGAGGGGAAGCTGGCCCGCATCATCACTCACTTGAAGGTGCCCAACGGCCTGGTGGTGTCCAACGACGGTAAAACGCTCTACGTCGGCGACAGCTTCGAGAAGCGTATTTACTCTTACCCCATCGAGGCCGGCGGCGCGGTGGACCAGTCCAAGGTGAAAATGTTCTTCGACCCCGCCACCGAAAATCGCAACGATCCCGACGGCATGTGCGCCGACGCCGAGGGCAATCTCTACTTCACGATGCGCGGCGGCGTCTGGGTGGCCTCGCCCGAGGGCAAGTCGCTGGGCCTGATTCCCGTGCCCGAGTTCGCCAGCAATGTTACCTTCGGCGGACGCGACGGCACGACGCTTTACATCACCTGCGACAAGAAGGTCTACTCGCTGGCGATGAAAGTGAAAGGCGCCGGAGCCGCCCGGGCGCCCTGATGCCAACCTGTTGCCATGAGAAGTTCCGGGAGGAACTTCGGACGCAATGAGAAGTTCCGGGAGGAACTTCGGACGACATGAGAGGTGCTGAAATGGTTCGGAAAGCTTTCCGTGTAGTCCTGCCGCTTGTGCTGCTGGCCGTTTTCGGCCGGGCGCAGGGCCTGGAATACATCAAGGCCAACTACACCAAGTACGAATACCAGGCGCCTATGCGCGACGGCAAAAAGCTGTTCACCGCCGTTTACGTTCCCAAGGACGCCGCGCAGTCCTACCCCATCCTGCTGAGCCGCACGCCATACAGCGTCGGGCCCTACGGCGCCGACCGGTACCCGGCGAGCCTTTATCCGGGAGAGAAGTTTGTCCGCGAAGGCTACATCTTTGTACGGCAGGACGTGCGCGGCCGGTGGAAGTCCGAGGGCCAGTTCACCAACGTCACGCCGCACAAGCCGGTGAAGCGCGGCCCGCAGCGTGACGGGTTGCCCGCCACGGTGCAGGACGTGGATGAGAGCACCGACACCTACGACACTATCGAGTGGCTCATCAAGAACATCCCCAACAACAACGGCCGAGTGGGGATGCTGGGCATCTCCTACCCGGGCTTTTATTCCGCGGCGGGAATGATTGACGCCCATCCGGCGCTGAAAGCCGTCTCGCCGCAGGCCCCCGTCCCCGACTGGTTTATCGGCGACGACTTCCACCATAACGGCGCGTTGTACCTGGCGCACGCGTTCAACTTCTTCGCCCGCTTCGAGCGGCCGCATCCCGAGCCGGGTACGTTCGACACGGGAAGTTTCAATGCCGGGACGCCGGATGGGTATCGCTTCTTCCTCAACATCGGGCCGCTGAGCAACGTGAACATCCGGCATTTCAAGAACCTTGTCCCGTACTGGAACGAGCTAATGGAACACGCCAACTACGACGCCTATTGGCAGGCCCGGAACATTCTGCCGCACCTGAAAAGCATCAAGCCGGCGGTGATGACCGTCGGCGGCTGGTTCGACGCCGAAGACCTGTACGGCCCACTCAAGATTTACGAGGCGGTGGAAAAGAGCAGTCCCGGCGCTTACAACATCCTGGTGATGGGCCCGTGGTATCACGGCGGCTGGGCGGGTTCGGACGGCGACGCCCTCGGCCACGTGCGATTCGGCTCGAAGACCGGCGTCTTTTACCGCGAGAACATCGAGTTTCCGTTCTTCAACTACCACCTGAAGGGCAAGGGCGAATTGAAGTTGCCGGAGGCCTACGTCTTCGAGACAGGCACCAACATCTGGCGCAGTTACGACGCCTGGCCTCCCAAAAACGCCGCGGCGAAGTCGCTCTATTTTCACCCGGGCGGCCGGCTGTCGTTCGAACCGCCCGCCGAATCCGCTGCCGCGAGCGCCGCTTTCGATGAGTATGTCAGCGACCCGGCCAAGCCTGTGCCTTATATAGGCGGCACGGCGTTCAACATGACCCGCGAGCACATGGTCGAGGACCAGCGATTCGCTTCCAGCCGCACCGACGTGCTGGTCTACGAAACCGAGCCCTTGACGGAAGACCTGACCCTGGCCGGGCCCGTTGTGCCGGACCTGTATGTTTCGACCACCGGCACCGACTCGGACTGGGTCGTCAAGCTGATTGATGTTTATCCCGCCGACGTGCCGGACCCCGATCCCAACCCAACCGGTGTGCGCCTGGGAGGATTCCAGCAGTTGGTCCGCGGCGAGCTTTTCCGGGGCCGGTTTCGCAACAGCTTCGAGAAGCCGGAGCCGTTCGTTCCCGGCAAGGTGGCGCGCGTCCGCTTCACGATGCCGGACGTCAACCATACTTTCCGCCGCGGGCACCGCGTCATGATCCAGGTGCAGAGCAGTTGGTTTCCGCTGGTGGACCGCAACCCGCAGAAGTTCGTGGATATCTACCACGCTCGCGCCGAGGACTTCCAGAAGGCCACCGAGCGCGTCTACCGGGCCCGGCCCAGCGCCTCTTCGGTGCAGGTGAGCGTAAAACAGTGACGACACGAAGACGCACCGCCAGCCATCGAGCGTGCGCTGGACAGGCTCGAACAGCATATCTTTTGGGAAGGTTTCGACGAGGAGGCCATCGCCTACCTGAAAGCCTATCCCGGGGAGCGGGCAGAGCGCGGCAAGTACAGCGAGGCGAGAGTTCCGCGTCAGTTTTGCGCCTTGGCGGCTTTGCGTGAGACCGTTCCTCCAGCCCTGCCGGGCAGGTCCAAGGTTCAAATTCCTGCGGCCCGGCCAAACGGCGCGGATCACACCTCCCTTGCGTGCTTCAAGCCTTCGTGCACCAGTGCGCTTGCGACCTGGCCCGGCGTGACAGGGTTTCCACGCTCTGAGAGCCGCTCGGCAATGCGTTCCAGCGCTTCCCAGTCCTGGGGAGTCAGCGGAATCTTCTGCCGGCGTGTCGCTCCCGCTAGAGAAGGCCGTCCGCCTGTGGAA
>JBKKAI010000646.1:0-2762 GCA_046714815.1 Terriglobia bacterium
GTGGCGCGTTGGGCCGCCCGCGCGGGGTACTGGGTGACCCAGCCGCGGGCGGCGCGGGCGCCGCCCGAAAACAATACGCCGGAGTCGGCCGTGTGGCGGATGGTGGACGCCTCGCGCGGCGCCGACGTGGAGAAGTACCTGGCCTGCTACACCGGCGACATGGAGCGGTTGCTGCGGCAGAACCTGCGGGAAATGGGCGTCGAGAAATTCCGCGAGTACCTGTCCGCGACGCACCGCCAGGTGAAGGGCATCGCCGTCTCTCCCCCCGAAATGGCGTCCCCGGCCGAGGGCCGAATCCCGGTGGAGTACGTCTACCAGGACCGCAACGAAGTGCAGCAGGTATACGTGCGGCGGGTGGACAAACAGTGGAAGATTTTCCGCGTGGAGAGCGCGGAACGCGTCAAGACCATGGTTCCATACGGGACTCCGGTCGCCGAATAAAGTACAATCTTTCGGTGCGCCGCCATTTCATGGCTTTCCTACCCGCCGGCGGCTGGCTGGCGCTGATTTTCCTGCTGTCCAGCCGGCTGGGCTCGGCGACGAACACCCAGACGCTGCTCGAAGGAATCCTCCTGCTGCTGGGCCTGCATTTCTCACCAGAGACGCTGCACCAGTTGAACGCGGCCTGGCGCGTGTCGGCGCACGTCTTCCTGTACATGGTCTTCGCGCTGTTGCTGCTGCGCGGGTTCCGAACGCTGGCGGACCCGGCGCGGACAGATACCACGCCGATGGATGCCTCGCGGGAATGGCTTTGTGTGATGGCCCTGGTGACCGGCTGCGCGCTGGCCGATGAAGTGAACCAGTGGCTGTCTCCGTTCCGCGACGGCGAGTTGCGCGATTTTCTGCTCGATTGCCTGGGCGGGGCGTTGGCCATGGCCGGGTCCGGGCTGCTCGGGCGGCGGGCGGCAGAGCGCTCCCGCCGCGCGCCCGCCGCAGGCCAGTAACTTCCTCCGCACAGCGATTCCCGCCGCGCCCACTTTGCGCTTGTTCTGGAGAGGCTCGCCGCGTCAAAATGCAGCTATGCGGACTTTTGTGGTTGGCGCCGCCGCCCGGCGCTTGACGCTCCGGGGGGCCGCCCTGCTGGTGGCGTGCGCCTGCGGCTGCGCCGATGTGGCGCGGGCGCAGCAAGCGCAGCAAATTCCAGCCGGCTCGGTGCCGCGCGCGCTGGCCTACCACGCGCCGCGAAACCAGCTCGTGGTCAGCAGCTCGGGCGACAATGCCGTGCTGGTCTTTGATTTGGGCAACCTTGCGCAGCCGCCGCGCACGGTCACATCGGTGAATACGCCCGCCGGTATCGCCGTGGATGACGAACTGGGCCTGGCGGTGGTGGCGAACACTTCCAGCAACGAAATCTCCATCATTGACCTGGCCCGGCTGCTGGTCGTCCAGCGCATCACGGTCGAGAGCACGCCGTCCGGCGTCAGCATCAATCCGATTACTCACATCGCGGTGGTGTCCAACTCCGGCAGCCGCACGCTTTCGCTGGTGGACCTGCGGACCAATCGCCTGGTGGGGACCGTGGCCGACGTGCCGGTGCAATCCGACGGCGTGCAGACGGTGGCGGTCAACGGCGCCACCAACTTCGCCGTGGCGGTCAACACGCAGTTGAACACCATCGTAACGGTGGACCTGAACACGCGCCGCGTCGTGGATATCATCCAGGTGGGCCCGCGTCCGGTGGCCGTGGCCATCAACCCGGTGACGAATGTCGCCGTGGTCTGCAATTCCAGCGGCAATTCCATCTCAGTGGTGGACCTCGCCACGCGTCGCGTCACTGACGTTCCGATCGGCTCGCCGCAGGGCGTGGCTATTCACGTGCCGACGAATACGGCCGTGGTTTCGAGCACATTGTCGAACGAAGTGGTCCTGGTGGATCTGGCCAACAACCGCGAAATTGGCCGCATTACAAGCCTCAATGGGACGGCGGCGGCAGCCGCCAGCCTGTCGCTGCGCCAGGCCGCCGTGGTGTTGCCGCAGAACAATAGTATCGCCGTGTTCGGCATCCCGGTAGCCGGCCAGTTCACCGTGGTGGGCGGCGCCAATTTCCAAAACTACGTCTCCCCGGGCGCTATCGTCTCCGGCTTTGGCAGCGGTCTGGCGAGCGGCACGCGCTCGGCGTCGGGCCTGCCCCTCCCGCTGAGCCTCGGGGGCACCTCGGTGCGCGTGGGAACCCGCGCCGCGCCGCTGTTCTTTGTTTCGCCGACGCAGGTGAATTTCCAGATTCCGAGCGACGTCTCGGGACGCCAAACGGTGACCGTGAGCCTGAACGACGCGCTGGTGGTGAGCGGCGAGGTGGCCGTGGACGCTGCCAGTCCGGCGCTGTTCACGCGGAACCAGAGCGGCTCCGGCGCGGTCGCGGCCCTCAACCAGGACGGCTCGCCGGTCTCCGCCGACGGCTGCGTGTTGGGCGCCAGGCCCGCGCCGTCCGGATCGGTCGTGCAATTGTTCGGAACCGGCCCGGGACCGCTGAACCCGCAACTGGCGACGGGCCAGGTGGCGCCTTCCAGCCCGTTGTCGGTCACCCGCACCACTCCGGTGGTGCTGCTCGGCGGCGTGCCGGTCAACGTGGAATTCAGCGGCGCCGCGCCCGGATTTGTCGGCTTGTGGCAGATCAACATCCGCATCCCTCAGAGCCCGCCGTCCGGACCGGCGGTGCCGGTCGTCCTTCGGATCGAGGGACGAAGCAGCCTGAGCACCGCCAACCTGGCAGTCAATACCAGCGTGGTTCCCTGCCCGCGTTAGCCTTCTGGAGTGCGGTGGCT
>JBKKAI010000647.1:0-3776 GCA_046714815.1 Terriglobia bacterium
GCCACGTGCATGTGTTAGCAGGAAAAAACCCGCCCCGCAGGCACGCCTGGCAGGGCCGCTGAGGCTTGTTTCCGCTGGCCTGTTGGGGATAAACGCCGTGTTATTGTGCGCCGGAATCGGCCAGGGTGTCGGCCACTGCCGGCTGCGGGTTGGACGGGAACCGATAGTTCTGGAAGTCCACGGAAATCTGGGCCTTGCCGACGATCCGCGTCTTGACCTCGGACGTAATCCGGGAGGGCACGGCGAATCCATCCGCCGTCACGTATTCCCGCGTGAAGGCAATCTCCTTCACCCACACCGATGGAAGCTTGGCGAGTTTGCCGGATTCCTTCACGGGCTGGCGCGTTTCTTCGTCAATCCAGATCTGCCCCCGGAACAGCCCCGGGCGCTTCTTGAATGGCTTCACTTCATAAACCAGGGTGTCGCGGCCCGCGATCTTCTCCCGGCCTTTCAGCTTGAACTCGTAGTTCAGGGGTGAAATCTCGGTGGCCAGCTTCTGCTCGGGCCGTTGCGCTTCCAACTCCGCCGTCAGGTAGCGGGCGATCACGTTGGTTTTCACCAGCGAGTCACCCTCGAACTGCATGGACTCGTAGTTCAGCGTGCCCTGACCGCCCTGGTGGCGGGTGGCCCGCAGTATGCCGACCTTGCCCATCGAAGGGATCGAGGCGCTGATGGTCACATCCACGGTGTAGGGAAGTTTTTCCTGCTGCGAGCGGACCTGGACATATTCCAGAACCGCGTCAGGGGCGGAGTCCGCAAGCGTCGTGAGGCCGAGGCATAAGACGGCCGACAGTAATCCCAGTAGACGAATCCTCATCAACAAAAAAACCAGACCAGGGGCTAAGTTTTCAACACGGGAACGCGCTGACTGTCGGCGTCCCTCCATACCAATAAGCCTATTACCTATATCACCGTTTCGCCCTGTTTCGCAACAGCACGATCTTGGCCCTGGTTCCTTTCCCCGGAATAAGTTCGAACAAAGCGCAATGGTAGCTGAGCGGCGTGTATCGGCCAATTGGGGCTTCACCCTAGATGGCCGCCTGTTTCACCTTAGCAGGGCTGCTGAAAAACCCGCGCACAGGCAAGAATGCCTGTGCCACCTCGGATCAAAGCTTTTCCTGAAAGACGAAGTATGAGGAAGTCCAAAGGTGCGTGGGGATGGAGCCGGGTGACGCGCCGGTGATGATGATCTTGAACAGATTGCTCTGCCCCAGCGATTCAAGGAACCCTTCCCGGCCGCTGCGCGGCTTCACCAGGGCAAGGTAATGAAGAATGTCGAAGATCACTTCGCCGGCCTTGGCGGTTCGGGTCTGAAAATCATCGGAGATGAACTCCACCTGGGAATCAATCTGGTGGAAGTGCCAGGCCAGGGCGGCGCAAAACTCCACGGCGCGCTCGAACTGGCCGGAAGCGGCGTCCGCCGCCGCTGGCGATTCTTCCGTCTGGGCCCGGTCAAAGACGAGCTGGACCCGGCGCTCGTCTTCGCGAGTAAACTCACGAACCTTCAGCGCCGATGTGTGGGCGGAAGCTTTCCAATCCACAAATCGCGCGCTGTCGCCGGGCAGGTACTCACGAATGCTGTAAAGGTCATGGCCGCGGCCGCGAAGATGGCTTTCCATCTCTCCTGTCAGCAATGGCAGGATTTCGTAGAACTCTTCGGTGGGATCAACCGCCGGATAAACCAGCAGGTCCCTGCCGGCGGGCACCTTGAGGACTTTCTCCAGGAAGCCAAAGGGGAATCGCGTGGAGATGCCGAAGTTCTCCTGCCGGTAATTCCCTCGCTGCGGGAATCGCACTTCGAGCGACTGGCTGACGGTCGCGCCCGGCCGCACATATGGGAAATAGACGCCGGGGCCCAGCAGGTTGTCACCGCGTTTTTCGGGAGAACGGATTCGCCGAAACCAGCGGGAGGATGCTTCCGTGCCCGTTACCGCCACGGAGAAGGAAGGCATCAGGCGCCTGGTCTTGCGCAGGCGGATGCGGGCGAGGACGGCGCGCCTCGCGAACACGTGGTCCGGCAAGAGGACCTCCAGATCCAGGCCGCTCAGGACGATGCGCGAAACAATCCCGGAAACCAGGATGGAGGCCAGCATCGCCGCGACGATCAGGAACAGAAGGTTGTTTCCAGTGTTCAGGGCGGCGATGCTCAGAACGAAGATGCTGCCGATGAAGACAACACCCTCCCGGGTGAGATGGTAATCCACGCTCGACCGGAGCCATTCGATGCTTGTTCGCCGGGCCAGGTAGGGGACGGCGGTCACCGCCACGAATCCGGCCAGGGCCAGCGCCGCCGAGCCGGCCGCCGCGGTGCCGATCACGTTACCTTCGTGAGCCAGCACCTCTGAATACACTGCGAGCAGGAAGGCTACTGTCAGCGCGGCTGTCGCCACGCCAAATCGTTTCCAGGCTTCGTAATCAATCGCCATGGCAGTAGCCCAATGATTCCCATGATGCCACAAATTGACTACTGCTGGTGTTTCGCGGGATACTCAAGACTTGCAATCCTGGGAGGGATTGGTGGGCGACGAGGGACTCGAACCTTCGACCTCCTGCGTGTGAAGCAGGCGCTCTAACCAACTGAGCTAGTCGCCCTGGCAGTCAAACGTTTTGTGAGCAATTTAACGCGGGAACAGTGAGCATCATAACACAATCCGGCGGTACACCAACCCGGACCGGCCGCGCCGAGGCGCTCGAGCGCCTCCAGGGATCGTTGCGCTCGGTGATCCGCGGAAAGGACGAAGTGATCGAGCTGGCGATGGTCGCGCTGTTGGCGCGTGGCCACCTTCTGATCGAGGATGTGCCCGGAGTGGGCAAGACCACCCTGGGCCACGCCCTGGCGCGCTCGATCAACTGCCGATTTCACCGGATTCAGTTTACGAGCGACTTGTTGCCCAGCGACGTGCTGGGCATCTCCATTTACGACCCGCAGCGGCAGGTGTTCGAGTTCAAGCCGGGACCTGTCTTCACCAATATCCTGCTGGCCGACGAGATCAATCGCACCACGCCCAAGACCCAAAGCGCGCTGCTGGAAGCGATGAATGAGGAGCAGGTCACGCTGGATAACGTCACCCATCCCCTGCCCCAACCGTTCATGGTGATCGCCACGCAGAACCCGGTGGAGCATCACGGGACCTATCCGCTGCCGGAATCGCAGCTTGACCGTTTCCTCATGCGCATCCGCGTCGGATATCCGGGCGAGGAGAGCGAGCGAGAGATTGTGCGGCTGCATTCCGCGGGGAACCGGCTGGACTCGATGGAGCCGGTCATGGAAGGCGCCGAGCTGGTAGCCCTGCAGGACGAGGTGAAGGCGGTGACGGTGGATGAGGACCTGGTGAATTACACGGTCGCCATCGTCGGGCGGACGCGCCGGAATGACTACCTCTCCCTCGGCGTCAGCCCGCGGGGAACGATGGCGCTTTACCGCGCGGCCCAGGCGCTGGCTTTCCTCCAGGGCCGCCGTTTCGCGACACCGGACGACTTCAAGCGGCTGGCGGTCCCGGTTTTCGCGCACCGCGTCGTGCTCAGCTCGCGGTATACCTCGACGCAGAGAAAGAGCGACCAGGCCGCGGAAGTGCTACGCGAGATCATTGACTCGGTGGCCGTGCCCGTCTAACAACCCGTGGCAAAACCCGCTCCCTCAGAAGCTGTTAATAAACTGGTTCAGGTATTGTCTCTGATTGTGGGGCGGCGCTCCAGCGCCGCAGCCGCGCCTCCGGCGCGGCTAAGTCGTCCATTTCAGAAATACGCTAACGTTTCAAAGCGGCGGAGCCTGGGAG
>JBKKAI010000648.1:0-3610 GCA_046714815.1 Terriglobia bacterium
CACGAAGGGGACGGAGATAACCAGGTAGGTCAGGCCCAGGTAGAAAACATTCTTGATCGAAGTAGGTCCCGTGAAGCGGATCTGAAGGTGAATCGCAAAGCTCAGAACGATGGTGACCGCAAAAAGCAGCGCATTCAGCGCCAGGTGAAACGCCAGGCGGCTGGAGGGGAACAGGCGGGGAAACACGTACACAACCATGGCGCCCACTGTCATCCCGAACATGGCGACCGAAACCGCCACGAACGCGAAGTGGTACCACATCGTGACGCTGAAGATGCGCGTCAGAAGGATCTCGTACATCAGCGTGGCCATGGAGACGACGAACAGGCCGGCGTAGATGTTGGAATTCGCTGTTTCGGAGTTCAGCAACGGGGTTCCTTCAACGAGAGGACCTTTTCGCATTTTGAGCAGGCTGATGCTCCTTCCGGGCCCGCAGATGAAGGCCACAGAGGTACAGAGATCACAGAGCGAGAGTTCCACCTGTTCTCTGTTCGCACTGTGTGCGCTGTGCCCCTGTGGCGACCCTCGGTTCCGGCTTAGCCCCCGGCTATCTTTAGCACAGCGAGGACCCGAGCCGATGGATTATCGGCGACCGGTGGACGGCGTCACAATGCGCAGGCGGCCCCAGGCGCACCAGTCGGCGATGGTTTCACGGCGCGGGCCGGAGGAACCTTCAAAGACCAGGGTAATGGGCTGACCGGCCCACTTGGCCAGCGACAGCATGCCGCCCTGCCATTTCTTGCCGCGTGGCGGCAGCATCTCATCGAAAATCCTCTCGCTGCCGGCGGCGTCTTCAACGATGACACGGCCCCGCACGCCGTCGCCTAATTCACCAAGGTTGATCGCCGCCACTTCCAACGCGGCGCCGGCGGGAACCTGTGGCAGCGGGAAGCGCGCCGATCCGCCGGCGATGGTGACCATAGCAAAATGGCCCGGATCACCCTGGCGGCTGGCGTAGAGAAACGCTTCGCGCCCATCGGGCGTGTCGAAGCGGTCGTACTTTGGATAGCGCTCGGCGCGGTCGAAGCGGAGATCGGCATCCTCGAAGCGATCTATCAGGCGAAACTCGAGCGGCGGAAGCGGACGGTCCACGGCCCGGCTGGTTTCGTCGAAGTACCGGCTCGATTTCTGGATGATGCGCAGGCGGCTCCAGGCCAGCCAGTCGGACTGCTGGTCAGGCGGGGTTTCGAGGATGAAGGTCCCCGCGCGGCCGGCCAGCGGCGCCAGGTCCAGCTCCGTGTCCCACCAGTGCCGCCCGTCCGGTACAGCGTCGAGAGTGGCGGTGAGCAGCGGCCTGGGATCGCCCCCCAGTGCGTCCTGAAAAAAAATCCGGCCCCGCGTGCCGCTCTTCAGTGGCCCGGCGGGGCTGAGCCCCACCTGAAGAACGCTGCCGGCCGGAATCGGCGGGACAACGAAGCGGACGCGGGCGCCGGCCACGACCAGCAGCGCCTGGCGCGATTGCCCGTTCCGCGCCATCGGGCGCACCGCGGTTACGTCCTGGTTGTCCGGCACCTCCGATGGATTCCAACTGAACCCTGTTTCCACCTTGGCGCGCGGCACTTGCTCCAACAAACGAAGGCTCGTGGTGTCGTCCGCGTCCAGCCGATACTGGCGCGTGACGTCCCACAGCCGCTCATCGTGGAAATGGAAGACGAAAATGTCGCGCCGCCCGGCAAAATCGTCAGGCAGCCTGTGGCCCAGGTCGGCGAAGCGCATGCGCAGGGTGGGGTCCTTGTAGAAAAGGTTGAACAGCGCGCCGTTCTGGAAGTACCAGGACACCATTCCCCGAACCGCGGTGTGGGGGACGTAGAGGACCGCGCCGCGCGGCAGCGTCGGGTGCGCTTCCTTCACCGCGTCAACCGAGCCGCGCGCGATGCGCGAGGCCTCACCGACCCAGGAGAGTCTCAGGTCGCTGGGAACCTGGAACGCAGTGGCCGCCGACATCCCCAGCGCGAAAAAGACCCAGCCACGGGGCAGCAGCCCAGCCTGTCCGTCCGGAGCCGGGGCCCCCGCGGGGGCCCCGGCCTGACGCGGCGCCGCATGAGCCACCTGCACCATCAGCGCCAGCGCGACGGCGCAGGCCACCAGGGGCATGTACAGGTTATGCTTCATCGGCACCTGGTTGATAAACAGCACCGGGAGCAGGCCGGCCAAGGCCCATAACATGCACAGAATTACCTCGCCGTAGACCCTGCGCGCCGATCGCGCAAACTGGTAAATGACCCACGCCAGCGCCGGGACCATGGCTATCTGCGCCGCCCGGGCGGTCCAGCCACGGCGGGCGATCTGGAGGGGAAGGTTCAGGAGCCAGGAGAGGTAGCGCAGCTTCAGTTTCAGCGATGCCGCCTCGAAGTTGAGAGCGTAGGGCTCGATCGCCCCGTGGGGATAGAGACGGCCGCCCTTCAGGTGCAGCAACCAGGCGAGGTAGAGCGCGCCGGTGGCCGCGAACAGCGCCAGAATCGGTGAGGGTCTCCACCAGGGCATCCTGGGAGCGCGGGCATCTTGCCCGCCCCGGTTGCAAGAGCGGCGGCGCAGGATGAAGTCCACCACCAGCAGTCCGGCGGGCAGGGTAATCGAGCTTTCCTTGAACAGCAGAGCGAAAATGAATGAACCAAGACTGGCCGCCAGCCACCGTCCGCCGCCCAACGTGCGCATGTAGATCGCGTAACACAGCAGCGTTGCCACGTGGAATAGGCCGCTGCCGAAGTCCGGCAGGAAGCTGGCGTCGTAGGTGATGTAGAAATTCGTGGCGTGGACGCCGAACAGAAGCGTGCCGGCCAGCGCCGCGGCCGGCTTCGTCACCAGCTCGCGCAGCAGGCGGTAGACCAGCCAGGTCACCAGCAGGTGCGCGCCCAGCGTCACAAAGTGGTAGCCCAGCGGGTTCAGGCCGAACAGCGGAAACAGCAGCCAGGAGAAGACGATGTACGTCAGGGGCCGGTAGCTGTTCAAGTGGTCCGCTTGAGTGAGGTAGTGGAAGGCGCGGGCGGGCGAATCCGCGCGATACCACAGGTAATAGAGGCTGTCACCGCAGAAGAACTGGCCGAACGACCACACGAACAGCGCGACTTCCAGTAGCAGGATGCAGATGACCGCTTTCCGGAGCAGAGGGTCTGGCGTGCGTGCCGCCCCCTCCGCGGCAATCTCCGGCCCGGCGATTGGTTTGCTCTGAAGAGATGCCAAAGGTCTAGGCCCGGTCTAGGCCATGACGGCCGTGGCCTGCTCCCTTGTACGCTCGCTTTTCCAAAGCCCGAGGTAGGGCTTCAACTCGGCAATTATGTTATTGAATTGCTCCGGCGTCAACGACTGCGGCCCGTCGCTGAAGGCTTCCTCAGGCCGCGGGTGCACCTCGATCATCAGGCCGTCGGCGCCGGCGGCCACCGCCGCGCGGGCCATCGGCGCGATCAGCGACCGCTTGCCGGTGCCGTGGCTGGGGTCCACGATAATCGGCAGGTGGGAAAGCTCGGCCAGGGCCGGCACGGCCGACAGGTCGAGCGTGTTGCGCGTGTAGGTCTCGAAGGTGCGCACGCCGCGCTCGCAGAGCATCACCTCGTGGTTGCCCTTGCTGAGGATGTATTCGGCCGAGAGCAGCAGTTCCTTCAGGGTCGAGCTG
>JBKKAI010000649.1:0-11656 GCA_046714815.1 Terriglobia bacterium
GCCCGAGGCCTGCGCCGTCTCGCCAAGTTTGTTGGCCGGGGCGATTCCCGCGCTTTTCCCCACGTAGACCGAGACCACGTCGGCGGCGCCGGCACGCGCCAGCGCCGCGCAGTCCGCCGCCGTGTAGACACTTTCATCGGCGATGATCGGAACATCCACCTGGCTCCGGACCTCGGCCATCGCCGCCGGGTCCGACGGCGGCACGGGCTGTTCGGCGAAGCAGATGCCGAACTGCCGCAGCCGGCGGATCATTTCCACGGCGGCGGCGGGCGTCCACGCGCCATTGGCATCCACGCCGATGCGCACGAGGCTGCCGACGGCTTCGCGCACCGCCGCGACGCGGGCCAGGTCCTGTTCCGGCTCGATGCCCACTTTCACCTTCAGCGTCCGGAAGCCTTCCGCGACGGCCCATCGCGCGATGGCGGCCGCTTTTTCCGGCTCCACGCCGGAAACCGACCATTTCGTCTGCACGCTGTCGCGCAGCACGCCGCCGAGCAGGCGGCAGACGGGCAGTTCCGCCGCCTTGCCGGCAATATCCCAGAGGGCCATCTCGACCGCCGATTTGGTGAACGGATTGGCCGCGAGCGCCAGGTTCATCCCGGCGCTCAGCCGCTCAATGTCTCGCGGATCGGCGATCAGCGCGCCGATCAGCGCGGGCGCCAGCAGCGTGTTGATGAAATGCGCGGCGGTGACCTGGTCTTCGCCGCTCCAGCGCGGTGTACACGAGGCCTCGCCCAGCCCCACCAGGCCGGCGTCGGTATGGATGCGAACCAGCAGGAAAGGGGAGATCGCGTGCCGGCCCTTGCTTCCCTGGATCACGAAGCGCGGGCGCAGGGGCACGCGCACCGGGATCGTCTCGACGCGGACGATCTTCATAGGCCGGCCGCCCAGACATTGCCGCCGGCGCGAACGCTTCCGGCCGCCAGCAGCTCCGCGGTGTGCGCCGAAGCGCCAATCTCCGCCGCGGGGTTGATCTGGTGGCCCATCGCCGCCAGCGCGGCGTGGATGCGGGGATCGAGGGAATCCTGCAATTCCACCGGCTCTTGCGTTTCCACGTGGATGCGCGGGGCCGAGGCGGCGCCGAGCGAAGAGAGCCCGCTGTCTACAAAACGCTGGCACATCTGCGCACAGACGGAAAGGATGCGGCGCCCGCCGCGCAGTCCGGTCGCGACCCAGCGGTCCGGCATCCGGAGAATCGTCGGCGCGATGTTGTTCAAGGGGCGCTTGCGCGGGCCGGCGGAATTCACCCGGCCGGGGCGGGGATCGAAGCGGCACATGCCGTGTCCCAGCGTAAAGCCGGCGCCCGGCACCGTCACGCAGGAACCGAACAGGCCGCCATGGGAAAAAGTCGCCGCGGCGAGGTTGCCCGCCGCATCCACCGCCGAAACCTGCACGGTGCCGCCGTCCTGCGGCGCCGATGGCCACGGAGTGTGGTCCACCCATTCCGGCTCTCGGCGCAACCGCGCGGTTTTCCCGGCCGCGTCTTTCTTGTCCAGAAAGCGCTCTACCGGGACGGCGCGCTCCGCCGGGGCGCCGCCAAAATCGGGATCGCCCAGGTGGCGGAGCCGTTCCCGCCAGGCGATCTTCAGCACTTCGGCGAACCGGTGCCAGTACAGCGGAGAGTCTTCGGAAACCGGGTCAAAGCATTCCAGCATGTTCAGGATCTGCAGAACGGTGATGCCGCCGTTCGGCAGCCTGGCCGCAAACAGTTCGGCGTCCCGATATGTGGAGCGATAGGGCTCCTCGACACGCGGCCGAAACGCGGACATGTCCTCGCGGGTGAGGATGCCGCCCATGCCGCTGACGCAATCGGCAATCTGGCGGCCGAGGTCGCCTTCGTAAAAGTCGCGCCAGCCGGCCGCCGCCAGCCGCGCCAGTGTTTTTTCCAGGTCGTTGCGGCGCCACGTGTCGGTGGCTTCCGGAAGCCGGCCGCCAGGCATCAGGTGGCGCGCGCTCGCTTCGAACCTGAGTATTACCTGTTCCTTCATGCGGATCGCGCCGGCGGTAGGGCCGTAGGGAAAGCCATCTTCCACCAGCCGCTGGGAGGGCGCGACAATCTGTTCCCAACCCAATCGGCCCCAGCGCTCCCAAAGCGTTCCAATCCCGGCCATGACGCCGGGCACGCCGACGGCGAGCGGGCCGTAGACATTCGCATCATCCTGGACGCGGCAGGCGTACTCGTTCGCGTTAATGCCGGTTTCCAAACCGGACAGCGGAAGCGTCCGGAACATGCTTTCCGAGGCGGCCGCGGGCGCGACGGAATTCGCGTCCACCGCCCAGACCCTGCCCGACGCCTCGCGCACCACCGCGGACAGCACGTAGCCGCCCAGGTCGGCCGTCTCCGGCGCCAGGACGCAGGATGCCAGGCAGGCGGCGGCCGCCGCATCCATGGCGTTCCCGCCGGCGCGCAAGACCTCCGCCCCCACCCGCGCTGCGCCTGCCGGCTCCGCCGCGACGGCGCCTGTGCGGCAAGTTACTTCCCGGCCTTCGCGGAGGCCGCCGTTCATGGCCCGCCGTTCATGGCGCCTCCGGATGCTGGAAGCGGAACCACAGGAAAAAGCCGTAGATCGCCAGGACAACGGCGACAAACAGGAACCACCAGATCCGAAGGTCCTTCCACCCGCCATACTTCGCCTGTTCCTCGGGCGGCAGCATCGCATACCGATAGCTCCAGATAATGCCCTCGGTCTTCTCGCGCGGCGGCGCCGGGGTCAGCAGCGTTACGGTGATCATCACCACCATGCAGAAGGCCCACGAGATCACCGCGCGGTGCAGGTAATTGCCGTAGGGCTTCAGCCAGGCGATGCCGGGGAACAGGTAATTCTGCAGGACGTAGATGAACGGGAAGCCGGCGAAAATCGTGGCCATCGCGCCCGCCGCATTCGCCCGGCGCCACAGGATGCCGAGCGTGAAGATCACCGCGAACGGCGGCGCGATGTAGGCGAACACGTTCTGGATGATTACGAACAGGAATGAGTCTTTCAGCGTGCTGTAGTAACCGGCGATGAGCATGGCGATCAGCAGCACGGCGGCGCTGATCCATTGCCCGAATCGGACCAGCTCTTTTTCCGGCGCGTCCGGCCTCCACGCTTTTTTGTAGAGATCCAGGGTGATGAGCGTGGCAGTGGAATTGATCACCGCCGACAGCGTGGACATCAGCGCGGCGGCCATGGCCGCCAGGATCAGGCCGCGCAGTCCGGCCGGCACCAGGGACCGCACCAGCATCAGGTAGGCGTGATCGGGACGTTCGAGATTCGGGAACAGCTTGAAGGCGACGATGCCGGGCACCACGAACAGAATCGGCGTCACCACGTGCAGGAACCCGGCGCTCACCACTCCCATCCGCGCGTGCCATTCGTCTTTGGCGGAGAGGCAGCGCTGCACGATGTGCTGGCTGGTGCAGTTGTACCAGATGCCGACGCTCAAGAAACTGGTGAACACGCCCGTCCACGGGAACAGCTCATGGCGCGGGGGATGAAACACCTGGAATTTCATCGGCAGCTCGGCCATCAGCGGAAGCAGGCCGCCGGCCGCCACCAGGCCCAGTATGGGCACCAGCAATCCGCCGACGCCCAGCACCACCATCTGGAGGAAGTCGGTCCAGGCGGCCGAAGCCAGCCCGCCGTACACGGTGTACGCGCCGGTGGTCAGGGCCAGCAGGACGATGGCCACGTAAATGTCGAGGCCGAAGAGATTCTCCAGTGCGACGCCGCCCGCGTAGAGCGAGCCGGCGATGATCGAAGCGGTGTAGCCGATGGCGAGAAAGACCGAGAAAATATAGCGGGCGGCGCGGTTGTAGCGCCGCTCGAGGAACTCCGGCATGGTGTACAGCCCGGTTCGGAAGTAGTACGGCAGAAAAATCCAGATCAGGATGGTATAGACGATCCACGAATTCCAGCCGAAGGCCGCGATGACGATTCCCTGCGCGTAGGCGGCGCCCACCTGCGCGATAAAATGCTCGCTGCTGATGACGGTGGACACCATCGAGCAGCCCACCACGTACCAGGGCAGTTTCTTGTCGCCGAGGAAGTAATCGCGTGTGCTTTTGCGCCCGCCCCGCCCCACCCAGAAGCCCAGCGCCAGCGACACGAACATGTAGGCCCCGAAGACCGAGTAGTCAATGAAGTTCAGCCGCAGCGCTTCGGTCATCGTTCCGGCTGCGCCTCCGATGCCCGCTGGCCGGCGAAGTCCCAGCCGGCGAAGTCACGGATGAACGCCGCCACGCTCTCCACCGCCGCGGCCAGGAACCTCTCGCCCTTTTCGGCGGAAGCCAGGCTGGGCATCCCCAGCGTGCCGGAGCTGGAAATCTCATCGAACTCCCGGACCATGAAGTAGGGCTGCGGGTGGAGCATGTCGAGCAGGTGGTAACCGCTGTTTCGGAACGTGCCGTCATCCACCGCGTCCGGCATGCTGACCTGCTCGGGCGCCACGGCGAGCATGATCGAGGTTTCCATTTCGCAGGCGTGGCCCATGCCGCCGCGCGGCGACTCGCGGATTTTCTTCATGGCTTCGGCGGCCAGGCTCCAGTAGGTGGCATAGACGATCTGCATTTCCGCGCCCGCCATTTCCGCGCTCGTCATTTCCTCCGCGCTCGATCGGAATTCCGCCTTCAGCTCCCGCATCGCGGCCTTGCAAGGCACGTCATTGCCGCCGTGTCCGTTCAGCAGCAGGATCTTGCGGGCGCCGAGCCGCGCCAGCGACCGGCAGATGCCGGCGATCATTTCCATGTACGGCCGCACGTCCAGGCTCAGGCAGCCGAAGCGCTCGTGGTGCGGGGAATGGCCGAGCCACACGGCCGGCGTGAAGACCGCTTCGGCGGCCAGCCGCGTCTCCACCCGGCGCGCGATCTCCGAGATGATGCGCGTATCGGTGGCCAGCGGCAGATGTGGGCCGTGCTGCTCGATCGAGCCCAGCGGCACCACGAACACCAGCCCCGCTTTGCTTTCGATCTCGGTCCAGCGCAGTTCGTCGAGTCGCATGCCGTCCTAATCTATCATTGGAGGCCGGTGGCGTCAGGCAGATGAGAGCGCCAAACTGAGCCGCGCCCGTGGCAGTTTTCGACGCGGCCGCTCCCTTAACGGTCGCGGCCCGGTGGGTTCCGGGCACGGGAACTTTTTCGCCGGTTCGGACATTACAGAGGTGACAGGCCGGATGCCTGGCTCCGATGCCGACTCCAATGTCCACAGATGAAGAGTTGATGGCCGAGTTCCGGCAGGGCGACCGCGAGAGCTTCAGCGAGCTGTTCGGGCGCTACCGCGAGCCGGTCTACGGTTTTTTCCGGCGGCGGCTGGATGACGCCACGCGCGCCGAAGACTTGGCCCAGGAGACTTTTCTGGCCGTGATCCGCGCGGCGGCGCGCTGGGAGCCGCGGGCCCTGTTCCGCACCTGGCTCTACGGCATCGCCATGAACCTGCTGGCTGCTGAGCGGCGCCGGCGGCGGCCCGTCGAAAGCAATCCGGAAGCGCTCGAAGCGGCTGGGACCAGCAATCCCGATGCCGGCATCTGGGTCCGGCGGGCGATGGCGCAGCTTGAGCCGGGTGAGCGCGACGTGCTGCTGCTGCGCGAGTACGAGCAGTTAAGTTACGCGGAAATCGCGGAGCTGCTGCGGCTGCCGCTGAACACGGTGCGCTCGCGGCTGTTCCGGGCGCGCATGGCACTGAAGGGGCTGCTCGATCCCGCGCGCCGCGAATCGGCAAGGAACATTATATGAACCGCTCACTCCATCCCGTCGAATCCGAAGAGGTGATGGCCTACCTCGACGGCGAGCTCGCCGCCGCGCGCGCCGTCGAAGTCGCTGCGCACCTCGATCAGTGCGCTGAATGCCAGACGCTGGCGGGCGACCTGCGCCAGGTATCGCAGCAGGCCGCGCTGTGGCAGACGGCGCCGGCGCCCGCCGCGATCGCGGCGCGCGTGCACGGGGCGGCGGCCGCCGCCGCGGCCCCACCGAAAGAAACCCGGCGGCGTACGAACCCGTGGGTGCTGGCGCTGGGTGGGGTGATGGGCGTGCTGATGCTGTTCGCCATTGCAATCCCGAACCTGCTGCGTTCGCGCAAGGCGGCGAATGACGCCATGATGCGCTCGACCGGGTTGAGCGGTCCGCTTTCGGAAGCTCAGCGCGATGCCGTGTCGCCGCCCTCTTCGCTCTACCTCAAGGGGCGCGCGCAGGCCGCGCAGCCCGCGGCCGAGCCCACCGGGCCGATGGTGATCCGGACGGCAGCCTTGCACATCATCACCAAGGAGTTCGAAAACGCGCGCGCCGCAACCGAAGAAATCGTTCGCCGCCACCAGGGCCACATCGCCAACCTGGCGACCAGTGGTCAGCGCGACGCGGCACGGGCGCTGGCCGCCACGCTGCGTATCCCCGCCGGCCGCCTGGACGCGGCGCTGGCCGAATTGAAGAAGCTGGGGCGCGTCGAGCAGGAGTCGCAGGGGGGCCAGGAGGTCACCCAGCAGTACGTGGACCTGGTGGCGCGGCTTTCCAACGCCCGCAACACCGAGCAGCGGCTGATCGAGGTGTTGCGCGAGCGCACCGGCAAGGTCGCCGACATCCTGGCGGTGGAAAAGGAGATCGCCCGCGTCCGCGAGGAGATCGAGCGCATGGAGGCCGAGCGCAAGGGCCTGGAAAACCAGGTGGGTTTCGCCACCGTGCAATTGCAGTTGAACGAGGAGCGCAAGGCCGCGCTCTATGTCGCGCCGCCCTCCACCACCACGCGCCTCTGGAACGCCGCCGTCCAGGGCTACCGCGACCTGTTCGAGAGCATCGTCGCCCTGCTGCTGTTCTCCCTGAGCAGCGGCCCGGTGATTGTCTTCTGGCTGCTGGTGTTCTTCTTTCCCGCGCGCTATGCCTGGCGAAAACTCAAAGCAGCGGGGTTGGGGTAATGATGAAGGATGAATGACGGGTTAACGCGGCTTGGGGATTTCGATGCGCAGCTTGTTCACCACGCTTTTGACGCCGGAGACCTTCTTCGTCAGCTTTTCCGCCTTTGCCCTGGCGCGTTCGCTTTCCACCGTGCCCGCCAGCGTCACCACGCCGCTCTTTGTTTCCACTTCCACCGTGTAGCCCTTCACATCCGGGTCGGAATACAGCCGCTGCCGCACGCGGTCGGTGACGGCGCCATCATCGGCAAGCGCCACCGCCGGGAACGCAAGGCAAACCAGTACCGCTACAACTACAACCGACCGCCTCATGCTTAATTTATACCTCATCATTCATCATTCATCATTGCTCTCCAATCCGTCGCCTGCAGGAAGTGCGGGTTCTCGCGCCAGCCGGCGCGCACCTTGACGTGCAGCTCCAGGTAGACCTTCTGGCCGAACAGCTTCTCCAGCTCTTCGCGGGCCAGCGTGCCGACCTTCTTCATCATCTCGCCGCGGGCGCCGATGATAATGCCCTTCTGCCCTTCGCGCTCGACGAACACGGTGGCGAAGATCCGCAACAGCTTCGACTTCTCCTCGAAGCGGTCAAGGATCACCATGCTGGCGTAGGGAAGCTCCTGGCGGGTGAGATGGATGATCTTTTCGCGGATGATCTCGGCGGCCAGGAAGCGCGCCGGCTGGTCGGTGACGTGGTCGGGCGGGAAGTATTGCGGCCCTTCGGGCAGCGCGCCGACGATGCTTCCTACTGCCTGTTCGAGGCCCGCGCCCGCGCGCGCCGAAATCGGGATGATCCCGGTGAATGTGTGCAGCCCGCGGTACTGGTCAATACGCGGCAACAGCTTCTGCTTGTCCGCCAGCAGGTCAATTTTGTTGAGCAGCAGGAGGCACGGCAGGCCGCTGCGGCGCACCAGCTCGAGCGCATACTCGTCGCCGGCGCCGAAAGGCCGGGTGGCGTCTACCACCAGCAGCAGCAGGTCGCAGCCCTGCAGCCCTTCACGAACCTCGGCCATCATCTTCTGATTCATGCGCGTGTCGGGCTTGTGGATGCCGGGCGTGTCCAGAAAGATGATCTGCGCGCCGGGGCGGTTCACCACGCCCTGGATGCGGTTGCGCGTGGTCTGCGGCTTGTCGGTGACGATGGCCAGCTTCGAGCCCACCAGCGCATTCAGCAGCGTGGACTTGCCCGCGTTGGGCCGGCCGAGGATGCAGGCGAAGCCGGAGACGAAACGTTGTGGCATGGTTAGTTAGGGCAAAACCTCGGTTCCCTACGCGGCAGGAGGCCCGGTTTCGGCCGTCGGCGGCGGCAGGGCGCGGATACGCAGGCGGTCCACCCGCAGGCCGTTGCCGGCGAGGATTTCGAACTGCAGACCGTCGTGGTCCAGCACTTCGCCCGGCTGCGGGACGTGGCCGGCCAGCGCGTTGACCAGGCCCGCGAGGGTCGTGGCGTCGCCGGGGACCTCCGTACGCGCCCCGAACATATCCACCAGGCGGTCCAGATCCACGTGTCCGGCGACGACATACGAGCCGCCGGCTTCGGCGAAGATTTCATGCTGCGTCTCGGTCTCGTCGTGGATCTCGCCGACAATCTCTTCCACCAGGTCTTCCATGGTGGCCAGGCCCGCCACCGAACCGTATTCGTCAATGACGATGGCCATGTGTATGTTCTGGTGCTGCATCTCGCGCATCAGCTCGGCCACCGGCTTCATCTGCGGCACGAACAGCACCGGGCGCAGCCGCTGGCCGGCGGTGATGCGCTTCAGCTCCTGGTCTTCCAACTGGATGATCTCGCGGGTGTAGACGAACCCCTCGATGTGGTCCAGGCTGCCCGAATAGACCGGCACGCGGGAATAGTGCCGCGCCTCGATCACCCGCAGCAGGTCCTCCAGCGTGTCGCTTTTTTCCACGGCGACGATTTTCGGCCGCGGGGTCATGGCTTCGCGCACCGTCTTGTCGCCGAACTCCACCACCGACTGGATCAGCCTGCGGTCGTCTTCTTCGATCAGGCCCTCTTCTTCACCGCGCTCCATCAGGGCCTCGATGTTTTCGGTGGGCGTGGCCGCCTCCTGCTCCTGCGGGTGATCGGCGCCCAGCGTGGTGATGGAGAACGAGAACGACAGCACCGCCACCACCGGAGTGGCCGCCAGCGCCGCCACGCGCAGCACCGGCAGAAACCGGGCGAGCCACGCGCCGCCGGTCCGCGTAATCAGCACGTGCGGCACCAGGTGGCCGAAGACCACCACCACGAACACCAACACCGCCGCCGTTTCGGCGACCTTGCCCCAGGTGGCGCTGCCGGCCTGGAATTCGAGGTAGGCGGTAAGCACCGCCACCGCCAGGATCATCATCTGCGTGAGCAGCTCGAAGGTGAGCCCGGCCCGTCCGCGGTCCAGCTTGAGCGACGGCTCCACGGCGGCCTCAAAGCATTCCAGGTTGTCCTGCACGCCTTCGAGGAAGAACTTGTCCATCTCCGTGTAGAGGCGGTCCACGTAGGCGAACAGCGTCAGCAGCGCCGTGCTCAGCAGGATCAGCAGGAAGAACAACAGCGTCATACGGACCTGAAGCGCCGGGAAGACGCGCGCCGAAAAGCGCCGCGCCGGGAAGCGGAGCGCCGAGATGTTCCGCGCCGAAATGTGCTGCGCTCGATCAGGCCCGCCGGCAGCGCGAAGCGGCGGCGCCAGTGCAGCTCGGCGCGGGCCATGTCGCCGGCCCGGCGCGGAACCTCATGGTCGTGGCCCAGCAGGTGCAACAGGCCATGGATGGCCAGAATCCGGATCTCGGTCTCGACCGCGTGGCCCAGGCGCCGCGCCTGCCGGCGCGCCGTCTGCGCCGAGATGACTAAATCACCGGCCCGGGCGGGCGGCCGATTCGATGTCTGGGCGCGGTCCTGCTCGCCATCGGGAAAGGCCAGCACGTCGGTGGGCGAGTCCTTGCCGCGGAAGCGGCGGTTGTAGCGGCGCATGGCGCGGTCGGAAACCAGGCAGACGCTGAACGGGCGCCCGCGCGCCACCTCTTTTTCCAGCGCCAGCAGGAAGGCCCGCAATGCCGCGAGCCTGCGCGCGGGCAGCTCCACGCTTCGCTGCCGGTTGAGCAGGTTCGTAGTCTCGCCTTCGCTCTCGCTGCGCGCGCTCATGTTTTGCGCTGCGGCGGCAAAATCCCGGGCGAGGTTTCCGGCGGCGATCCCGGCGGGTTACCCGCCGGGTCTGCCGGCGCGCCGTTGTTTCCGGCCTCACTCGCCGCTTCTTCGCCCGCCGGCGACACCGGGAGCGATGGCTCCGGGTTGCCCGCCGCGCGGCGGCCCGAAGCCGCATTCCGCGCGCCGAAATTCTCGTATGCCCGGATGATGCGCTGCACCAGCGAGTGGCGCACCACGTCGCGCTCGTTGAAGTAGACGAAGCTGAGGCCCGGGATGCCGGCGACTACGTCAATCGCCTCCAGCAGCCCGCTGCGCTTGCCCGCCGGCAGGTCAATCTGCGTGATGTCGCCGGTGATCACCGCCTTCGAGTCGAAGCCCAGCCGCGTCAGGAACATCTTCATCTGCTCGCTGGTGGTGTTCTGCGCCTCGTCGAGGATCACAAAGCTGCTGTTCAGAGTGCGGCCGCGCATGAAGGCGATGGGCGCGATCTCGATGATGTTCTTTTCCAGGTAGCGGTCCACTTTTTCGGCTTCCATCATGTCGTAGAGCGCGTCGTAGAGCGGGCGCAGGTACGGGTCCACTTTTTCCTGCAGCGTGCCGGGCAGGAAGCCCAGCCGCTCGCCCGCCTCCACCGCCGGGCGCGCCAGGATGATGCGGTTCACCGACTTGCTCGCCAGCGCGCTGATGGCCATGGCCACCGCCAGGTAGGTCTTGCCCGTCCCGGCCGGCCCGATGCCGAAGACCATGTCGTGGGTCTCGATCGCTTCCAGGTAGAGCTTCTGATTGACGCCCTTCGGCTGGATCGCTTTTTTTCCGAAGTTGCGCTGGCGCCCGCTCTGCACC
Organism: Terriglobia bacterium; assembly: GCA_046714815.1. Classification (GTDB taxonomy): domain Bacteria; phylum Acidobacteriota; class Terriglobia; order JAJPHL01; family JAPKYU01; genus JBKKAI01. The sequence continues at coordinate 10,853 of JBKKAI010000649.1, forward strand.
AGCCCGCGCAGCGTGCTCGCCGGGTCCTGCGTCAGCACGCGCAGGTAGGAATACAGGCCGCCGCTGTTGAACGTATGCCCTTCGCGCACCAAGTCGGAGTAATCCCGCACGATTCGCTCGGCGCGCGCCGTGTTTTCAGGGTCGCCCTCGATTTCCAGGGAATCCTCGCGGAGGATGGTGGTCACGCCCAGCGCGGTTTCCAGGAGGCGGATGTTCTCGTCGCGGGTGCCGAACAGCGATTCTATCCCCCGGCCGATCTTGACGCTGGTCTTCATCTACCCGGGCCCGCGGTACCTCCTGAAAAGAAAAAGGCTCCCATGTGTAAGAGCCTCTATTACAGGATAACAAACCGCCCGGCCCGAGTCAAACGGGCGGGAATGGGGTTAATGGGGCGCCTGGCGAAATGCGCTGCCACAGGAAAGCGTGCTAGAATGGGCGTTTAACCGAAGACGTGGAGGACGGGCAGGAGATATGGCCAATCATTATTCGGCGGTGAAACGGATGCGCCAGGACCGTAAGCGCACCGAGCTGAACAAGGCGAGCCGGACCCGGCTGCGGCACAAGGTGCGCGAGCTGCGCCGCGCTATCGCGGCCGGCGACCCGGCGAAGGCCCAGCCGGTTTTGCGCCAGACCGTTTCACTGATTGACCGGAACCTGAAGCGCGGCGTCATCAAGGAAAACACCGCGGCCCGCTTCAAGTCGCGACTCATGGCGCGTATGAGCGCCATCGGCAAAAAGTAAACCCTGCCGCCCCATCGTCGCCCGCGCCCGAACTTCGCACAGGCAGGAATGCCTGTGCTACGA
>JBKKAI010000650.1:0-3992 GCA_046714815.1 Terriglobia bacterium
TATTTCCAGGCGTGGCTGCGCGATACGCTGGCCGGCAACATGCCCTTCGACCGCTTCGCCCGCGAGCTGCTGACCGCCAGCGGCGGCACCTACGAAGCGCTGCCCTCCAACTTCTACACGGTGATGAAGAAGCCGGAGGACATGGCCACCTTCACCAGCCAGGTGTTCCTGGGGATCAGCCTGGAGTGCGCCCGCTGCCACGACCATCCCAGCGAAAACTGGCGCCGCGACGACTTTCTGGGGGTGGCCGCGTTTTTCTCGCAGGTGAAGTACAAGGGCGGCGCGCGCAACAACGAGCGCTTCCTCTACATCGAGCCGGGCGTCGAATTCAACCACCCCCAGACGAAGAAGCCGGTGAAGGCGAAGTTTCTAGGCGGTGATTTTGTCCAGTTCCGCCCCGGCGAGGACCGCCGCGCGCGCTTCGCCGAGTGGCTCACCGCGCCCTCCAACCCCTATTTCGCGCGCGCCGCGGTGAACCGCGTGTGGAAGGAGCTGATGGGCCGCGGCATCGTGGACCCGGCCGATGACTTCCGCGCCACCAACCCGGCCAGCCATCCCGAGCTGCTGGACCGGCTGGCGGCTGATTTTGTCGAGAGCGGCTTCGACCTGCGCCACCTGATGCGCCGAATCCTGAGCTCAAGCGCCTACCAGCTTTCGGCGCGGCCCAACGAGAGCAACCGCGAAGACTCGACGAGCTTCTCGCGCTACTACATCCGGCGGCTGACGGCCGAGCAGTTGCTCGATGCCATCTCGCAGGTCACCGAGGTCCCGGAACAGTTCCCGTATTTTTATCCCGGCAAGCGCGCCATCCAGCTTCCCGACCCGGTGGTGGATTCCTACTTCCTGACGGTTTTCGACCGCGCCAGCCGCGAGAACGCCACCTGCTCGCGCCAGCAGTCCACCAGCCTCACGCAGTCGCTGCACTTGGTGAGCGGCGACACGGTGAACGGAAAAATCCACGACGGCCGCGGCGCAGTGGCGAGGATGCTGCGCGAGCAGCGCAGTGACGACGAAGCCATCGAGCATTTCTACCTGGCGGCCCTGAGCCGGTTTCCGGCGGCCGAGGAACGCGCGGTGGCCCGCGCCGGCCTGAAAAAGGCCGGCAGCCGCCGCGCCGGCCTCGAAGACGTGCTGTGGGCCCTCGTAAATTCCAAGGAGTTCCTGTACAACCATTGAAGGATTTCGCTTATGCCGGCTAAATGTGACTGCGGCAGTGTCCCGGCCAGGTTATTCGGGCGGCGTGATTTTATCCGCATCGGATCGCTGGGCGCACTCGGCCTGAACCTGCACGATTACCTGTTCCTGAAATCGGCGGCGGCAGCCACGCAGGCGGACGGGCATGGCCGGCCGGCCGCCGCGCAGGCCGTAACCCACACCGCGCCGGCGGTGAACGCGCCGGAGCGCTCGGTAATCCTGGTGTGGCTGAGCGGCGGGCCGCCGCAACTGGACACCTTCGATATGAAGCCCGACGCGCCCCGGGAATACCGCGGCACATTCAAGCCGATTCCCACGAACGTGGCCGGCATCCAGATCTGCGAACACCTCTCGCGCACCGCCCGCGTGGTGGACAAGCTGGCGATCATCCGCTCGATGACCTCCCGCGAAGCCAACCACGAGCGCGCCATCAATTACTTGCTCACCGGCTACCTGCCGCTGCAGACCCTGGAATTCCCCTCGATGGGCTCGGTGATCGCCAAGGAAAAAGGCCCGCGCAACGGCCTCCCTCCCTACGTCTCGGTGCCCAATATCTTCCCATCGTACGGCCCCGGCTTTCTCGGCGGCGAATACGGGCCATTCATTGCCGGCGACCCCAACGTGAAGGGTTACCGCGTGCGCGACCTGAACCTGCCGTTGGACGTGGACTGGCAGCGGGTCAGCAACCGCCGCTGGCTGCTCGACCAGGTGGATGAGAAATTTCGCCAGATGGACACGAAGAACGAATTCAGCGCGGTGGACTCGTTCAACGAGAAGGCCTACGACATGATCCGCTCGTCGAAGGCCAAGGCCGCCTTCGACATCGAGCAGGAATCGGAAGTTACGCGCAACCGCTACGGGCGCACGCCGGTGGGACAGGGCTGTCTGCTGGCGCGCCGGCTGGTGGAGCGCGGGGTCCGTTTCGTCACCGTGGCCAAGGGCTGGCTGAACTGGGACACGCATGGGCGCAACTTCACCACGCTGGAGAGAACGCTGTTGCCCGAGCTGGACATGGCCTATTCGGCGCTGATCGAAGACCTGGCCGCGCGCGGGCTGCTGGAATCCACGCTGGTGATCCTGATGGGCGAGTTCGGCCGGACGCCGAAGATCAACGCCGACGCGGGCCGCGACCACTGGTCAAAGGCCTTCTCGATCGTGATGGCGGGCGGCGGCGTGGTGGGCGGCCGCGTCATCGGCTCCACCGACGCCACCGCGTCGGAAGTGAAAGAGGACCCCATCCAGGTGGAAGACCTGCTGGCCACGGTGTACGAACGCGCCGGGATTGATCCCACGATGGAGTACCACACGCCGGTGGGGCGGCCGGTCAAGCTCTCGAACGGCGGAAAGGTGATCACCCGGCTGTTTACGTAGCGCGGGCATTCCGGGCCTGCACACGGGCGCCCCGTCGTCACCCCCGTCTTCGGCCCATCTTCGCCTCCTCTTCAATGCGCCAGCCAGCCACGAGCCAGTCGCCCGCCGGCTTCTTCTCACGCACCTTCCGCGCCTTCCAATACCCTGACTTCCGCCTGATGTGGTCCGGCGCCTTCACCTCCACCACGGGCACGTGGATGCAGAACGTGGCGCAGTCATGGCTGGTGCTGAGCATGACCGGCTCGGCCTTCTACCTGGGACTGATCGGCTTTCTCGGCGACCTGCCGATCCTGCTCTTCTCGCTGGTGGGCGGCGTGGTGGCCGACCGCATTGACCGCCGCAAGCTGCTGCTGGGATCGCAGTACACCCAGATGATTTGCGCCTTCATCCTCGCGGCGCTGGTGCTGCTCGGCTGGGTGCGCGTGTGGCACATGCTGGTGCTGGTGTTCATCGTCGGGACGGCGCAGTCCTTCGGCGGACCCGCCTATCAGGCCCTGATTCCAGGCCTGGTGAAGCGCGAAGACCTTCCCAACGCCATCGCCCTGAACTCGATCCAGTTCAACCTGGCGCGCGTGATCGGCCCGCTGCTGGCCGGCGTGACTTTGGCCGCCGGCGGCGCGGCGCTTTGTTTCGCGCTGAACGGAATTTCGTTCATCGCCGTCATCATCTCGTTGTACTTGATCCAGGCGACCTTCACCCCGCAGAAGACGCGGGAATCGGTCCTCACCGGGATTCGCGGCGGCTTCTCCTTCGTCAAGACCCGCGGCGCGCTCTGGCAGCTCAGCGTGCTGGGCTTCATCAGCACCTTCTGCGGCATCCCGCTGCTGACGCTGCTGCCGGTGTTCGCCCGCGACGTCTTCCACACCGGCGCCACCGGCTACGCCTACATGATGTCGGTGTCGGGAGCGGGCGCGATCACCGGCGCGCTGCTCTACGCGGCCGTTCCGCACAGCGCCGGCCACGGCCAACTGGCGCTGCGAGTGCAGATCGTTTTCGCGCTGCTGGTGGCGCTGTTCGCCGTTTCCCGCAACCTGCTGCTCAGTTACCTGGCGCTGTTCCTCGGCGGCGTTTGCCTCATCACTTTGTTCGCCGCCATCACCTCGCTGGTGCAGCTCGCCACAACCGAAGAGATGCGCGGACGGGTGATGAGCATCTTCATGCTGGCCTTTCGCGGCGGGATGCCGCTCGGCAACCTGGTGGCCGGCTACGTCGCCTCGCAAACCACGCCCACCATCGCGCTGGTAATGGACAGCCTGCTGCTGGGTTCCACCGCGCTCGTCTTCCTGCTCGCCAGCCGCATCAAAGAATTATGAATCACCGGAGCCGGCCACGGCTGCTGGTGCTTCCTTTGCAACCAGGTCTAGACTGAGCCTCTCCAGCCACTTCCGCCTGTAATTACAGGAGGAAAACAGGCAGTTAGGCGCTGG
>JBKKAI010000651.1:0-3131 GCA_046714815.1 Terriglobia bacterium
ATCGGGTGTCCCTGCCAAAAAAGTTTGTCTCAACTATATTCGCTTTGTTTTCAACAACCGGATGCCCGAGAACAGGCAAAACCCTTGACACCGTATGTCATACTGAAATTGTAAGCAGGTTTAAGCCGGTAGTAGCACTCCCGAAGGATCCAACCTCTTCCCATGTCCGTCATGCGCCGATCTCGGCGGCCACCCGGGCTTTTCGCCCTATGAGCGCTCGCGGCCAACCCCGCCCCAAACTGCCTGTTTTCCACCTGATAATAACAGGCGGAACAGGCGGAACAGGCTGGCAGGGGACCAACACGCGGCCAAGGGGAGTCACCGGGAACCGAACAATCATCTTTGAATCGAAAGAGTCTGCCGAAGGGTGTACCCTGTGCGGGTAGGCTTCGGCGGAATGCCGGCGGAGGAGGATTCCATGGCAGGCGGCAGGTTTTCGAGACGGCACTTCTTCTACGGCACGCTGCTGGCCGGCGCCGTTCCGGCAGCGGGATTCGGCAGCTCGCCCTCCCTGAAACACCTGGGCTACAAATCACCCAACGAAAAGCTGAACATCGCCGCTATCGGGGCCGGCGGCAAAGGCGCCAGCGACATCGCCGGCTGCGAGGGGGAGAATATCGTGGCGCTGGCCGACCCCGACTCGAAGCGCGCCGAACGCACGTTCAAGACCTATGAGAAGGCGCCCAGGTACGCGGACTTCCGGCGGATGTTCGACAAGGAGGGCAGGAACATTGACGCGGTGATCGTGGCCACACCGGACCACATGCACGCCGTGGCTTCCATGTGGGCGATGGAGCGCGGGAAACACGTCTACTGCCAGAAGCCGCTCACCCGGACCATCTGGGAAGCGCGTGCCCTGGCAGCGGCGGCCGCGAAATACAAGGTCGCCACGCAAATGGGCAACCAGGGCTACTCGAACGAAGGCACGCGGCAGTGCGCCGAAATGATCTGGGCGGGGGAGATCGGCAACGTCACCGAAGTGCACGCCTGGACAAACCGGCCCATCTGGCCGCAGGGCCTCGATGCGCTGCCGCCCGAGGCGCCGGTTCCCGATACGCTGGACTGGGACGCCTGGCTCGGCATCGCGAGCATGCGCCCCTACAGTCCGGCCTATCTGCCGGGGAGCTGGCGCGGCTGGTTTGACTTCGGCTGCGGCGCGCTGGGCGATATGGCCTGCCACATCCTGGGCGCGCCGAACATGGCGCTGCTGCTGGGCGCTCCCGTCAGCGCGGAGTGCATCCGGCAGGAGGGGAAAAACCCCTACACCTTCCCGAAGAAATCCATCGTTCGGTTCGATTTCCCTGCCCGTGGCTCCATGCCCCCGGTGAAACTTTTCTGGTATGACGGCATGACCGGGCCGCCGCCGCGGCCGGCAGGATTGTTGGAGAGCGAACTGCTCGGTGACCTTCCCCGGAGCGCGGGCGGCGACCCGAACCGGCGGCCTGGACCGGCGTCACCGAGCGGGACTGTAAGCGCCGAGGGCGACCCCGCTCAAGCTGAACGGCGGCCAGCAACGCCCGCGGCCGGCGGCGCCGGCAGAGGGGCTGCGGCGCCGGGCAGCAACGGAAGTCTGTTCGTCGGCGAAAAGGGGTTTATCACCACCGGCACATACGGCGCGGGAACGCGCCTGCTGCCGGCCGAGAGCATGAAGGATTACAAATTCCCGCCTCAGCTCCTGACCCGGTCGCCCGGGCACTACCGCGACTGGATCCGCGCCGCAAAAGGCGGCGAGCGGGCCTGCTCGGACTTCAGCGTCGCCGGGCCGTTCACGGAGTGGATTCTGCTCGGCGTGCTGGCGCTGCGCTTCGAAGGCAAGCTGGAGTGGGACAGCGCGAACATGAGGGTCACCAACGTTCGGGAAGCCAACCAGTACATCAAGCCCAAGTTCCGGAACGGTTGGAAGTTGACCTGACGCGCCGTGGACACAGAAACGTGGAACTATTCGTCTGGGAGGTGAAGCATGAATCGGTTGATCGTGCTCGGACTTGTCGGACTCACAGGATTGGCATCGTGGGCGCAGGCGCCGCCGCGAGGGCCGGATCCGGCCTTATTGCAGCGCCTGCTGGAGCGGCATCGGCCCGAGGCGCGAACGTTCGAATTCGCCGCCATCGGCGACCAGCAGTACGGCCCGGAGGGAGAGAGAAAGTGGCCGGCGCTCCAGGCCTCGATCAATCGCGCCGCCAATCTGGCCTTCACCGTGCACGCAGGCGATTTCAAGAGCGGGGACACGCTGTGCGACAACGCAACCTTCGCCGACCGGCTCCAGGCATTCAACAATTTCGAGATGCCGCTGATTTACACGCCCGGCGACAACGAGTGGACCGATTGCCATCGCGAGAACAACGGCTCCTACGATCCGCTGGAGCGGCTGGATTTGCTGCGGCGCATGTTCTATCCGGACAACCAGAGCCAGGGCCGGCGGAAGCTCACGCTGAGCCGGCAGTCCGAGGACGCCCGCTACAACAAGTACGTCGAGAACGCCATCTGGTCCATGGGCAACGTGGTGTTTGCGACCCTGCACGTGGTGGGGAGCAATAACAACCTGGGCCGCGACGTGGCGGAATACGAGGAGCGCGGCGCCGCCAATTTCAACTGGCTCAAGATGGCGTTCTCGCTGGCGCGGGACGGCGGCTTCGCCGGCGTGGTGATCGTGACGCAGGCCAATCCGGGATGGAGCGGGGCGACGCAGCGGGTCGCCCAGTTGGGGACCGGTTTTCGCGTCATTTTCGACGTTCTCGAGGATGATGCTATTGTCTTCGGCCGGCCGGTTCTGGTGATCATCGGCGACTCGCATTTGTTCCGGATCGACAAGCCCCTGACCGCTGCGCGCTCCGGCCGGATTCTGGAGAACGTCCTGCGGCTGGAAGTCCCGGGGGACGTCCAGGCGCACTGGGTGCGGGTGAAGGTTGATCCGGCGAAGCGCGGGCTGTTCTCGTTCGAGCACGAGGATGTCGCGGAGAACTACATCCCACAACAGCGCCCGTAAGGCACCGGGTGAGCGCCGCGCGGCGGAGCCATGTCCGGTATGGCCGGTGGGGACAGGACCGGTAGTTGAACGCTGTGGCTTGACCGAGCTTGTCAGCGGTGCGCGAACTCGAAAACGAGCATGAAGCCCGGTTGCTCAACTATCT
>JBKKAI010000652.1:0-5815 GCA_046714815.1 Terriglobia bacterium
CCCCGCGTCATGCCTGGCCGGCGTCCAGGAAGACCTTCAAGCGGCGAAACCAATCGTGCTTTTCGGCGCGGGACAGGCCGGCGTTGCGGGCGCTTGTGGACGGAAGCACGAAGACACGCGCGCCACACAACTCTTCCGGCTGAGGACCGAGCGCGCAGGGCCGGCCCCGAAACAGCTCGTACACTCCCTTGCCGTTGAAAGCCACTCCGCGGGGCCGCACGCGGCCCAGTTTGCGTCGCAGCGCGGCGCGGCCGTTGCGGAACTCGCTGGCCGGCAGGTCCCCGGCACTGCGGCTGGGCCGCTTGGCCAGATCGGTGATGCCGATACCGAACTCGGGCAACCGATGGTCGTCGAGGAAAGTGAGGGGTTCCGGCACCAGGCCGCTTTGCGACAGCGCCGGCCAGAACAGGTTCCCCGGGTGCGCGTAATAATGGCCCAGGCGCGCCGAGCGTTCCCCGGGGTTGTAGCCGACGAAGACCAGCCCCAACCCCGGCCGCAGGTAATCGGGAAGCGGCGGGAGCAGGGCGCAGGGGTCGGGCTTTTTAACGGCGGTAGAGGTGGATCGTGTGCGAAGTGCCATCGCCGCGTGCCAGTTTCTCCTGCCGGACGGCCTGCCAGCCGGCAATGCCGAAGTCATGGGTGACAACGCGCGCGCCCGGCCGGAGTTGGCGCTCGAGCACCACCCGCAGCCGGGCCAGCGCCTCGGGCAGCAGGTAGAGCGCCACAACGTCGGCGTCGCGAATGTCGGCCTTGAACATGTCGCCGCGCACCAGCGTGATGCGCTGCTCCAGTCCGTTTTTTCGGACGTTCTCGCGCGCCAGCGCGAACACTTCGGCATCGAGCTCGACGCCCACGCCGCGCGCGCCGAATTTCTTCACCGCCCACACCAGGATGCGCGCATCGCCGCAGCCGAGGTCATAAACTTTTTCGTCCGGCTTCACCTCCGCCAGCCGCAGCATGGCTTCGATGACCTCCTGTGGAGTGGAGAGGTACGGCGACGCGCCTTCGGGGCCTTCCGGAGCATGCAGGTGCAGCGGGCCGCGTTCCGGCTTCATCCGGGACATCACGCCGACCAGCGCAAGGTTGCCCAGCGCGATCAGCAGCAGCACCGCTCCAATCGCCACCCAAAGGATCCTGGCCTGCAGCATCGCCTAAACATACTCCTGCGTGGTGGGGAAGACGGGCGGCGCGTCCGAATCGGGGAGGCCGGCCTGGGCCGGCGGCGTCGCTCCGGCTTCCACGTCCATGTGCCGCAGGCGCCGCGTCAGCAGGCGCATGATTTCCAGGGAGATCCGGGGGCGCTCGAGCAGCAGATCCCGGAAATCGTCTCCGCGGACCTTCAAGAAGCGGCAGGTCGTGAGCGTCTCGACCGTCGCCGAGCGCGGCTCGTCATCGAGCAATGCCATTTCGCCGAAACACTCCCGTTCGCCGAGCTCGGCCAGCACGGCCGGCTGCGGCGCGGGACCGCGAAAAACCCGGACACGCCCGGCCACGATGATGTACAGGTTGTGCGCGTCGTCGTTTTCACGGAACACAAGCATCCCGGCCGGCGCCTCCTGCTCGGCGGAGATTTCGGCCAGGTGCGCCAACTCGTCGCCTTCGAGCGGGGCGAACATCGGCACCGATTTGAGAAACAACACCTTTTCGACCGTCAGCAGCATGGGCCTACCGTGTACAAGACTTTCGGCGGCCGCGCGCACCGATGCATGGGGATCGGAAAGAGCGCTCTGTGCCAATTCCAGCGCTTCTGCTTCCTGATGCCGCGCGGCGAGGCGGCAAATCGAGTATAACGCCGCCTGCCGGACCATGGGGACCGAGGAGTGCCGCGCCGAGCGCGCCAGATCGGCATTTTCGGCCAGGGCCGCGTGCCCGATGACGAATGCGGTGCAGGCGCGGATCCACGCGGCCGGATGCGCCGCCAGCGCGGCCAGCGTTTCCCGCAGCGGCGGTAAGGCCGACGACGATCGGGCGTCGTCATCTTCGAGAACGGCGATCAGCGGAAGCCCGAGTTCGGGGCCGGCCAGGTATTCGAGGGCCTCGAAAGCTCCGGCGCGGCTACCTGCGCGGCCGGCCACCCGGAGCGTGCGCCCCGGGTTCCCGGCCGCGCCCGGAGGGCCCAGCCGCCGGCCGATCAGCCCGGCCTGCGCGCGGTCCGTGAGAATGCCGATGGCGCGAAAGATTCGCGTCTGGATATGCCCGCCCTCTTCCCGCAGCGACTGCTCCAGGGCGCGCGCCGGAGAGTGGGGAAGGTGCAGGGCGAGCGATCGCGCGTAGGAAAGAGTGGTCTTGAGGGCTTCAATCTCCTCTCGTGCGGCGCTGCGCACGGCCCCCAGCACGGCGGGCGGAAGCGCGTGCTGCTCGGCCAGGCGCTCGACGCCCGCAAGAGCGCGATTGCGGACGTAAACATCGTGACTGGCCAGCGGCTCGGCCAGCGCGGGAAGCGCCGCCGGGTCGCCGATCCGCCCCAGCACCATCAGGATTTCCGCCCGCAGCCCGATGCGCTCCGGGATGCGGAGCAGCTCCAGCAGGCGGGCCATCACCGGCTGCGGGTGCCGCGCGTGAATCTGGACCATCGCGCGATAAGCGTCGTGGCGGGCGGCGGCGGAAATGCGCGCCACTGTCAGGATGCTCTCCACCGCGCGCGCGTCGCCAACTTCCGCCAGCGATCGCAACTCCTGCCTCCACGGCGCCGCGGCGGGGTCGGCCAATTGGCCGAGCAGAACCGGCGCCGCCTGCTCGGCGGAAAACGCGCCCAGCGCATACAGGCCGGACTCACAAGTGGCCGGCTCATGGTCGCGGATCATGCGCTTGCACGTTTCGTACAGTTCCGCGGCGGACTCCGGTGGAGTGTCCGGCAGGCGCGCCAGCAGGCGAATGGCATTCGCCCGCACCCGCGGATGCGGATCCTTCAGGCACCGGTCCAGCAACGCCCGGTGCCGTCCCGCGCCCGTAACCTCCAGCGCCTCGAGCGCATTGGCGCGCACACGCGATTCGGAGTCGTCCAGCAGCCGCGGAACCAGCGAATCGAACGCCGGATGGCGCAGGCGCCCCAGCGCGGCAACGGCAGTGGCACGAATGTTTGTTTGCGGATGCTCTGCCAGTCGGACCAGCAGCGCCCGCGCTTCCGGCTGCCCGAATCGCTCGAGGAACTGGATCGCCAGCACCGCCTGTTCCGGCGTGGCGTGGCGGATCGCGGAAAACAGCCGCTCCAGCCCCTGGGGATCCTTCAGACTAGCGAAGGCGCGTTCGGCGATAACCCGGTTCGAAACATCGCGGCCGCCCAGGCCGGCTACCAGTTCCTCCATGTATGCGCTGCCGGCGCGGCCAGATACGAGCAGCCAAAGGCCGGCAAATACCAGCGCCACCAGGCTGAGATGCGCGGGTCCGCCGCCGGCCAGCAGAACGGCGGCCAGGATCAAGCCGGCGACGCCACCCATCACCGGCTTGAGGTAGCCTTCGATAAACGCCCGCGCCCGCGCACGGCCTTCCGGCGCCAGCGGGTTGTACAGGAGCTGCAGCGCCGATTCCTGGAGCGCGTTCACCATCACATGGTCGGTGAACTTTACCGCCAGCACAGTGCCGTAGCTGTACTTCGCCAGGAGAACCAGCGAACCGGCTGCCATCAGCGTGGGATAAAGAAGGACGGCGCGGCCGGCGCCGAAGCGCGTGATCAGCCACGGCGTCAGCAAAAGCTGCACGGCCAGGGAGCCTAAACCGGCCCACCCGCGAAACGCGCCCAGGAACGATGTGAGCGCGTCCTGCGAAGGATAGGCGGAATTCATCGCTGTCTGGAACTGAAAGTCCACAACCACCGGCACGATCGAGGCCGTTAGGGTGATGCCGGCCATGGTGTTCAGCAGCGGCGTGGAGCGCATAAGGCGGGCGCCGCCGCGCAACTCCGCGGCCCAGCTCGATGTGCCGGTTGCGGTGCGGGTGGAAGCGGCGGCTGCGCGCGCTTTCGGCAGCGCCGGCGCCGGCGCCGAAGGCGCTCCGGTGATGATCCCGCGCAATAGAAACAGCGCGCCGGCCAGGCAGGGCATGGCCAGCAGCAGCATGTTCGCCGATCCGATCAGGCCAACGGCGGGCCCGCTGATCACGCCGACGGCGACCATCCCCAGCAGTCCTCCGGCGGCCAGCACCGGGAACAGCCGCCGCGCCTGGCGGACGTCAAAAGCGTCGCCGGCCACCACCCAGAACTGCATGGCCGCCAGCGCCCAGATCGCCTGCACCACCATGTAGAACACCGGATAGAACCAGCGGAACCCGACATAGAGCAGCGCGTGGCTCAGCGCCAGCAGTCCGATGTAGAAAACGAACGACGAGGTGAGAAACCGCAGCCGGTCGAGCTTCTGGACGAAGCGCCCGTAGAGGTAGGAGCAGGCCACCACCAGCAGCGGAGTCGCCGCGTACATGTAGGGAAGATTGGCCGGGCCGAAATGTTTGAGGAAAAGCGAATCGCGGACGTTGCGTCCGATGGTGATCGCGGCGATCAGCAGAAAGCTCGCGCCCGCCGCCCGCGTGAGGATGAAAAGAGAAGAGCTGGAAGTTAAAGATGGAAGCGCTTCATACTTCATCATTCATAATTCATCATTCATCATTCATAATTGGCCGCGCGAAGCGCGGCCTCTAGTCCATCAACTGGCCGCCGTTCACTTCGATTGTTTCCCCCACCAGGTAGCTGCTGCGCTGGGAGGCCAGGAACGCGATCACCTCGGCCACCTCCTCGGCGGTGCCGGCCCGGCCCATGGGGATGGCGCTGAGAAAGCGCGCGAAGACCTCGGGGCTGCTGTGGCGCTCGTGGAAGCGCGTGGCGATCACCCCGGGCGTGACGCAGTTGACACGTACCCCGCCGGCGATGGCCTCGCGCGCCAAACCCTTGCTGAAAGTCAGGACCGCGCCCTTGGAGCAGGCGTAGGCCACCGCGCCGGGCCCCCCGCCGAACCGCGCGGCGATGGAGGAAACGTTGATGATGACCCCCTCGCGGCGCGGGAGCATGGCCGCCAACGCCGCGCGGCAGCAGAGAAACACGCTTTTGAGGTTCAGGTTCATCACCCGGTCCCAAAGCGCTTCATCCATCTCCGCGATCGGCCGGCGTTCGACGAGATCCCCGGCATTGTTCACCAGGATATCGAGGCGCTCTTCCCGGCCGAGCACCTCCCGGAACAGAGACTCGACGCCGTCCGTGCGGGAAAGGTCGGCCTGCACGGCATAGGCCCGGCCCCCCTTTCCTGTGATGGCGGCGACGGCCCGCTCGGCGCCCTCGCGCGTGGCGTTGTAATGCGCCGCGACGGCCGCTCCGCGCTCGGCGAGCAGCAGCGCCGTCGCATAGCCGATCCCACTGGACGCGCCGGTCACCAGGGCGATTTTTCCGGACAGATCCACGGGGCGTCTCCTTCGCTTGTAGCACAGGCATTCCTGCCTGTGCTTTGCCTGTTCCACGGGAAGCTTACTTCAGCGCCGCTCATTCCTGCTTGAGTTTTTCCGCCTGGTAATGCGTGGTGAGTCCCTCGACAAACGGGGCCAGCCGTCCGTCCATCACCTCGCCCAACTGGTGCAGGGTGAGGCTGATGCGGTGGTCGGTGACCCGGTTCTGCGGAAAGTTGTAGGTGCGGATTTTCTCGCTGCGGTCGCCGCTGCCAATTTGGGAGCGGCGAGCGTCGCCCCGCTCGCTGGATTGTTTTTCCTGCTCGATTTCATAGAGTCGTGTTCGCAGAACGGTCATCGCCTTGAGCTTGTTCTTGAGCTGGCTCTTCTCGTCCTGGCAGGTGACAACCATCCCGGTGGGGAGATGCGTGATCCGGACGGCCGAGTCGGT
>JBKKAI010000653.1:0-4969 GCA_046714815.1 Terriglobia bacterium
CACCCCGCCCCGCCAAGGCCGGCCGTCGCAGCACGCGCGGCTAGCGAGTTATGTACGAGGCGCCACCCCCTGCAATACTTGTTACTGAGAAACCGGAATCCGGCATTCAAGGAGTGGAGCACCAAGACGGACCGCCGCCCCGCTGCCCACGCTACCGCTGGGTGATCTGCATGGTGTTGTCAATGCTGAGCTCGGGCATGCCGGTGGCGGGGCCGCTATAGCGCGCGGTGATGACGAAGCTGCGCTCGCTGATTTCGGCGGAGTAGCTGTAGCCCAGCCGGCCCTTGGGATCCACATAGATGTTGCCGCTGGACTGCAATTCTTCGAGCGTGGCGTAACGGCCGTTCAGCGCCATGAACTGCCGCTCGGCATTGGCCATGGCGTTCAGGTCGTTCTTCACGCCGGTGATGTCGGCGGCGGCGCGGATGTTGTTGGTGCCCTGCGTGGCCATCCCACCCGGGCCCGACCCGGTGAAGTACGAGCGGTACATGAACCCGACGATGGCCAGGGTGATAACAACTCCCAACAGGCCGAACGCTTTCATGACACCTACCCCCTTACGCTGGCCGCCGGAATCCGCTTGATCAGGTCGGCCAGCTCACTGCGGTTTTCCGCGCCGATGGTGAAGCAGTCGAGGCAGTCCTGGCGCATGGCGAACTCCAGCGCCTCGTCCACGCGGTTGCGCAGATCGCCTTCCCCGAGGATTTTCATGCCGATGACGCCCTTGCCGGCGGCCTTCATCTCGCGCAGCACGGAGACGACCGTGTCGGGGTCGGCGTCCATCCTGGCGCCGATGGGATTCAGGCGGGCCAGGTCCACCTGGATCCAGGGATGCCTGGCGGCCACGCGCAGCGCCGCCAGCGAATGGCACGAAGCGCCGTGCGCGCGCACAATCCCTTTTTCGCGCGCCTCGGAAAGCACCTCCATCGCTCCTTGCCGCTTTTCCGGCCAGGCCGGGTCGGTGAGCGCGTGCAGCAGGATCACGTCAATGTAGTCGGTGTTCAGCTCCAGCCGGAAACGGTCCAGATCGGCCTTCATCTCCGCGGCGGTGGACGAGCGGGTCTTGGTGAGTATGGTGACCTTCTCGCGGTCCACTCGCGTCAGGGATTTTCTCAGATGGGGGTGGCTGCCGTAGCCGTCGGCCGAGTCCCAGAAGCGGATGCCTTCGTCGAAGCCGTACCAGTAGAGGTCGGCCAGGCCGTCCAGGCCGAGCTGGCGCGTCTGGTTGGAGCTTTTGTTGCCGCCGCGGGTTCCGGTGCCCATGGCCAGCCGGGACAGCTTGATTCCGGTGCGGCCCAGCGTCACCACGTCGTTCGCGTGGCGCTTTCCGGATTCCGAAGCCGGTGCGAGGGAGCCGGTGGCCAGCGCCCCGCCCGCGTACAAGCCGTACCTGAGGAACTGGCGGCGTTTCATGAAGGCCTCCTGAGGGAATCGTAGCACAGGCACAGCACGGGCAAGAGTGTGAAAAAATCGGGCACAGGCAGGAATGGCTGTGCTACGTTCTTCGCTGTTTCATGTTGCTCGAAAACCGAGTTGCGCTGGTCACCGGCGCGTCCCGCGGGATCGGCAAAGGCATCGCCATGATGCTGGCGGCCGAAGGGGCGGCGGTGGCTGTCACCTACCGCTCCAACCACGCCGGCGCGGAGAAAACCGTCCGCGCGATCGAAGCCGCCGGTGGCCGCGCCGTCGCGCTGGTGACCGATGTCCTGGACCCGGCGCGGACCGAGGGGATGGTCAATAAGGTCCTCGAAACCTGGGGCCGGATTGACGTGCTGGTGAATAACGTCGGCAATTTCAACTGGAAGACGGTGGCCGAAACGGGCGTCGAGGAGTGGCAGGAGCTGATCGCCTCCAACCTCTACAGCGTCTTCTTTGCCAGCCGCGCGGTCCTGCCGGCGATGAAGCAACAGCGCTGGGGCCGGATCATCAACCTGGGCGCGGTCGGCGCGGAGCGGGCCTTCGGGCAGGCTAAGATCTCGGCGTATCTGGCGGCCAAGGCCGCGGTGGTATCGTTCAGCCGCTCGCTGGCGCTCGAGGAAGCACGGAACGGCATCACCGTCAAGGTGGTGAACCCGTCGGTGCTTGACGATTCGGAGCTGACGCGCGAGGAGGCGGCGCGGGTCCGCGACGCGCGTTTTCCCGTGGGGCACCCGCCCACGGCGGAGGATGTCGCCGCCGCGGTCCGCTACTTCGCCTCCGACGACGCCGGCTACGTCACCGGGCAGGTGATTAACGTCAGCGGCGGCTGGATGCTTTGACATGCGCTTAAAGCGCCGCATCCTGGTTCTGTCGGCCGCGGTGGCGCTGCTGTTCGTGGTGGGCACCACGGGGTTTGTTCTGATAGACGGCCAGCCGGTGTTCGTGGCGTTCTACATGACGCTGATCACGCTGGTCGGGATCGGGTACGGCGAGCTGTGGCAGTTCAGCCGCGCCGCGCGCATCTTCAACACCGGGCTGATCCTGGTGGGCGTGGTGACGGCATTTGCTCTGATCGGCACGCTGACGCAGGCGCTGATCGAATCGGAGCTGACAGAGGGCCAGGGGCGTAGAAAAATGGAACGGTCGCTCGGCAAACTGCGGGACCACTTCATCGTGTGCGGCGTGGGCCGCGTGGGGCGCAGCGTGGTGCGCGAGCTGGAGCTTAGCGGGGCGCCCTATGCCATCGTCGAGAGGTCGGCCGAGCGGGTGCGGTGGGCCATTGACCGCGACGCGCTGGTGGTAATAGGCGACGCGACCAAGGAGGCCACTCTGCGGCAGGCGCGCATCGAGAACGCCAAGGGGCTGGTGGCGGCGGTGGCCGGCGACGCCGATAACATGTACATCACGCTGACGGCGCGCGAGCTCAACCCGCGGCTGCAGATCGTCACCCGCGCCGCCGACGAGGACGCGGAAAAGTCGCTGCACCGCGCCGGCGCCGACATCGTCATTTCGCCCTATTCCTACACCGGGCACCGCATCGCGCAGGCGTTGCTGCGCCCCAACGTGCTCGATTTCCTCGACACGGTCACCGGCACATTCGCCTCCGGGAAGCTGCGGCTGCTGGTAGAGGAAGTGCAAGTCAACCGCAACTCGCCGCTGGCCGGCCACACTCTGGAACAGTCCGGAATCCGCCAGAAACTGGGCATCCTGGTGCTGGCGCTGAAAAAAACCGGCGGCAGCATGGAGTTTAACCCCGCCTCGGACGCCGTCATCGAAGCCGACGATTACCTCATCGCCATGGGCGACAGCGGCAGCCTGAAACGGCTGGAAGGAATGGCGGGAGCGGGCGAGGGCCAGGGCCAGCCGCCATCGTCATGAAAATCCTGACCGCGGCCCAGATGCGGGAAGTGGACCGCATCACCATCGAGCAGCACGGCATTCCCGGCGTGGCGCTGATGGAAAACGCCGGCGCCGGCGTGGTGCGCGCGATCGAGGAGCGGTACACGCCGCTGGCCGGCCACCGATTCGCGGTGCTCTGCGGCAAGGGCAACAATGGCGGCGACGGATTCGTGGTCGCGCGCCAGCTCATCATGCGCGGGCTGCGGCCGCTGGTGGTGGTGCTGGGCTATCCGGCCGAAATCCAGGGCGAAGCCCGCTCCCATTACGAATTGCTGCTCAAGGCCGGCGGCCAGCCGCAGGTGGCCGGCGATGCCGCCGGATGGCGCCGGCTCCGCTCGGAGCTGCAACAGGCTACGGTCATCGTGGATGCCATCCTGGGCATCGGCCTGTCCGGCCCGGTGCGCGGCCTGGTCGCCGAGGTGATCCATGACCTGAACGCCGATTTCGCGCGGATTCCGATGCTGGCGGTGGACATGCCTTCTGGAGTGCCGAGCGACAGCGGCACGCCGGCCGGGGAGTCGCTGCACGCGACCACGACGGTGACCTTTACCGCGCCGAAAGTGGGCCACGTCTTTCCGCCCAACTGCGAGCGCATCGGCGAGCTGGTGATTTGCCCGATCGGCACGCCGCCGACCGTTTTCGAACAGCGGGCTGACTTTTTCCTGAACCTGATTGCTCCCGCCGAGCTTTTGCCGTTTACCGCGGCGCGGGCGCCCGGCGCCCACAAGGGCGATTTCGGCCACGTGCTGGTGGTGGCGGGCGGGCGCGGCAAGGCCGGTGCGGCGATGATGGCCGGCGCCGCGGCCCTGAAAATCGGCGCGGGACTGGTGACCGTGGCCACCTCCGAGAGCGTCCAGAACGTGGTGGCCGGCTACCTGCCCGAGCTGATGACCGAGGCGCTGCCGGAAACCGATGCCGGAAGCATTTCGGCGCGGGCGCTCGAATACAACCGCTTTCAAAAGCTGGCGGAGGGCAAGGACGTGGCCGCCATCGGCCCCGGCCTGGGCGGCCACGCCGATACCGTGGCGTTTGTGCGCCGCGCGGTGGGCGAGCTGCGCGTTCCGGCCGTACTCGATGCCGATGCGCTGAATGCGTTTGCCGGCGACGTGGGGCTGCTGAAGGGCCATCCCGGGCCGCTGGTGCTCACGCCGCACCCCGGCGAGATGAGCCGCCTCACCGGCGTCTCGACCGCCGAGGTCCAGCGGAACCGCGTCGCGGTGGCCCGCCATCTGGCGATGGAAAACGCGCTGTTTGTGGTGCTGAAAGGATACCGCACGCTGGTGGCCACGCCCGATGGGCAGGTTTTCGTAAACACCACTGGAAACCCGGGAATGGCCAAAGGCGGCTCCGGCGACGTGTTGGCCGGTTTCATCGCCGGCCTGCTGGCGCAGTTCCGCGGACGGCCGACGGCCGAAGTGCTTTGCGCCGCCGTGCATCTTCACGGACTGGCGGGCGATATCGCGGTGCGGGAAACCGGCGAGAAGGCTCTGGGGGCCACCGACCTGGTGCGCTTCCTGCCCAACGCCTGGGCCCGGCTGGCCCAGGGTGCGAGCGGCTGACGTGCCCGATTCGCGCAGCCACGACTATGTCACCGAGTCCGGCGACGACACCGTACGGCTGGGCCGCGACCTGGCGGCGCGAATGCGCGCGC
>JBKKAI010000654.1:0-2586 GCA_046714815.1 Terriglobia bacterium
CCCTTTGGGCCTGATGGGCCCGGGAGACTCGGAAACTCCCAAGGCCAGCCCGCTTCCTTCCGCCCGCGCGGTGGGGATCATGGTGGGCTTGATGGCGGCTGCTTTCATCGCGCTGACGCTCGGCCTGCGCGGCTGCTGAAAACCGAATGACTCCTTCTCCCGAGGTTCGCGTGCGCTTCGCGCCTTCGCCCACCGGCTACCTGCACGTCGGCGGCGCGCGCACGGCGCTGTTCGACTGGCTGTTCGCCCGCCATCACCACGGCAAGTTCATCCTGCGAATTGAAGATACCGACGTGGGGCGCTCCAGCGCCGAAATGAGCCGCGGCATTCTCGAAGCCATGCGCTGGATGGGCCTCGACTGGGACGAGGGGCCGTTTTTTCAGTCCGAGCGGCTGGAACTCTACCGCCAGGCGGCGGAGCAAGTGCTGGCGGCGGGCAGCGCCTTTCGCTGCTACTGCCAGCAGCCTGCGAAGACGCCCGCCGAAACCGGGGGCCAGGCTGAGCGCCAGGCGCGCGTGCTGCGGGACCCCTGCCGCTCCCGCCGCCACGAAGAGCCCGCCGGGCGGCCGTTCGCAGTCCGTTTCCTCACGCCCGATGAGGGCTCGACTTCGTTTGACGATGTGGTGTTCGGCGCCGTCGCGTTCGCCAACGCCGAGCTGGAAGACTTTGTGCTTCTGCGCTCCGACGGCATGCCCACTTATCACCTCAGCGTGGTCGCCGATGACATCGCCATGCGCATCAGCCACGTGGTGCGCGGCGCTGACCACCTGTCGAACACACCCAAGCAGGTGCTGCTGTACGGCGCGCTGGCGGCGCCGCCGCCGGTGTTCGCGCACGTCCCGCTGATCCTCGGGCCGGACCGAACGCGCCTGAGCAAGCGCCACGGCGCCACTTCGGTTACCGCCTACCGCGACCAGGGGCTGCTGCCCGAAGCCTTCCGCAACTTTCTGGCGCTGCTCGGCTGGGCGCCCGGCGACAACCGCGAGGTGCTGTCCACCGGGGAGCTGGTCCGCTGCTTCACGCTCGAAGGCATCACCCGGAGCGACGCGGTCTTCAACCCGGAGAAGCTCGAGTGGTTCAACCAGCAGTACATCCAGCAGTCCTCGCCCGAGCAGCTTTTTCCTTACGTGCGCGAAGAACTGGAGCGGGAGGGATTGTGGCGGCCCGAATACGGCGGCCCCGAGCGCGATTGGATGCTGCGCGCCATCGCGCTGCTGAAGGCGCGTATGCGCAGCCTGAAGGATTTTGCCGGCGGCGCGCGCGCCTTTTTCTCCGACAATTATCGGCTGGACCCGGAGGCGGCGAACAAATTCTGGAAAGACCCGGCGCTCGCCGAACTGCTGCCGGCGCTGGCTGCGGCGCTGGAGCGCGCCGAGCCATTCGACGCCGCCCAGTCGGAGGCGGCGCTGCGCGGCTTCGCCGGCGAGCGCGGCGTGAAGGCGGGCCTGCTGATCAACGCCTCGCGCGTGGCGCTCACCGGCCAGGGCGTGGCCCCGGGGATTTTCGATTGCATGGCGCTGTTGGGGCGGCAGCGGACCACGCGGCGCCTGCAGGCCGCCCGGTCAAAGATTATTTCGCCGGCTTCCTGACGACTTGGACGGCGACCTCGACGGGCGCCGACGCGGGCGGATAGCAGGCCTTGTCGTCGCAAGCCTGGTATTTCAGTTTTCCCGTGAGGTTGACTTTGCCCGGCGCCGTCCCGCGCGGGACCTGGAAGCGCGTCCGGATGCTGACCGCGCCCTGGTAGACTTCCAGCGGCTTGTCGGGCGAAAAAGCGAAGGCGCGGCGTTCGCCGGCGGGATACTCCACCTTGAGCAGCTTGAACTCTTTCGAGGTCCACTCCAGCCGCGTGGGGATCATGTAATCGAACGTCGGCTTCGCGGCATTGATATGGAAGCCGCCGGCGATCTCGACGCGCAGCGGCAGGTCGAGCGTCTCGCCGGGGGCCGCGATCAGAAACGGCGTGCCCGGCGACACCTTCACCGTGTGCAGCGGTTTGAACTGCGCGCCGGCTCGGAGCGAAAGCTGCGGGCCGGCGGCCAACCGGAGCATACGCTCCGGGCTGCCGGCGGTAGCGGCCATCACCGCCAGCGCGAACAGGAAGGGCCGGGTCATAGCAGCTTTTTCACCGCCTCTTCGAACGTTTCGCGGCTGACCAACCCCACGTGCTTGTCGCGGACCTTTCCGTCGCGGCCGATGATGAATGTCGTCGGGAGGCCGTAAATGCCGCCGAACTGCGTGGCCACCGCCTCGTTGCCGAGCACCACGCGATAGTTCATCTTGAACTCTTCGGCAAACGGTTTCACCACGTCCACGCCCTCTTCATCCATGGCCACGCCGACCACCTCGAGCCCCTGCGCGCGGTAGCGGTCGTACATCTCGATGAACCAGGGGATTTCCACCTTGCAGGGCGCGCACCAGGTGGCCCAGAAATCCACGATCACTACCTTGCCCTTCAGATCCGCCATGCGAAACGTGTTGCCCTGGATGTCTTTCAGCATGAAGTCGGGCGCGGAGAGTCCGACGCCCTGCGCCTGTCCCGCTGCTGCGGCGCCGCTGGTGGGCGCCTGGCGCGAAGCATAACGG
>JBKKAI010000655.1:0-3270 GCA_046714815.1 Terriglobia bacterium
TTCGCTACCAGAGCGCGGCCGATATGCGCGCCGATCTCAAACGGCTCAAGCGCGAAATTGATTCCGGCCGCTCGGTGGCGCCGGGCGATGCGCTTGCTGCCCCGGCGCCCGGGCGGCGCCGGCCCGCACCAATCGCTCCGGGTTTCCGGCGCCGGCGGCTGCTACCCTACGGCGCCGCTGCGGCCGCACTTTTGTTTCTACTGGCCTGGGCTGCGCGCCTGCTGGTTCATCGCCAGCCGCAGCCACCGGCGGCATTCACCGCGCCTTACATCCGGCTGACGAACTTCCCGGATGCCGCGACGTCGCCGGCCCTTTCTCCCGACGGCCGGATGCTCGCCTTCATTCGCGGCCCGGAGACGTTCATCACCACGGGCCAGATCTACATCAAGCTGCTGCCGGATGGCGAGCCTACGCAACTGACCACCGATGCCTTCGAGAAGATGAGCCCGGTGTTCTCGCCGGATGGCTCGCGCATCGCCTACACCGTCGTCGATCGCAACTTTTCCTGGGATACCTGGGTCGTCGCGGTGCTGGGCGGCCAGCCGCGGCGGATGCTCCCGAACGCTTCCGGCCTCACCTGGATCAATACCCGGGAGGGACCGCGCCTGTTGTTCTCAGAGATAAAGAAGGGCATCCACATGGCCATTGTGGCGGCGACCGAGGGGCGCGCCGTGTCACGCGATGTTTACGTGCCGCGCTCCGAGTTGGGAATGGCGCACCGGTCGTACCTTTCGCCGGACGGCCAATGGGTTCTGCTGGCGGAGATGGATAGCATTGGATGGCTGCAGTGCCGGCTGGCGCCGTTTGACGGCAGCTCGGAAGGCAAGCGGGTGGGACCCGAGGGCCAGTGCACCTCGGCCGCCTGGTCGCCGGACGGCCAATGGATGTACTTCAGCTCCGACGCCGGCGGCAGTTTCCACGTCTGGCGCCAGGCCTCAGCCGGCGGGAAACCACAGCAGGTCACCTCCGGCCCGACCGAGGAGTCCGGCATCTCGGTATCCGCCGACGGGCGCTCGCTCATCACCTCGATCGGAAACAGCCAAAGCGCAGTTTGGGTCAGAGATGGCCGGGGGGAGCGGCAGATCTCGTCGGAAGGATACGGCTTCCTGCCCGCGTTTTCGCGCGATGGACGTAGGCTGTACCACCTGGTGCGGCGTGGGTTCTCGCGGGCCTTTGTCACCGGGGAGCTCTGGGTGGCGGACTTGGAGTCCGGGCGCAACGAGCGCCTGCTTCCGGAATTTCTGGTAACAAGCTATGACGTGTCGGCGGACGGCCGGCTGGTGGCCTTCACCAGGCTGGATGACCAGGGCAGGCCGGCGGTGTGGCTGGCTTCCACGGAGCGCCGCTTCCCACCGCGGCAGGTTGGCTTGATCAATGACGACACGCCGCTTTTCGGCCCCGGCGGCGATCTGTTCCTCCGCGCGCCGGAAGGAAATTCCAGCTACGTGTGGCGCATGAAGCAGGACGGCGCCGGCCGGCAAAAGGCGCTGCCCGACCCTGTGATTCACCTGATCAATATCTCTCCGGACGGGCAATGGCTGGTCACGCGAAACGCACTCTTGGGCGAGGACGTGTCGAGCGCCATTTTCGCGTACCCGGTCCGTGGAGGCTCCCGCTCGCGAATCTGTGACCTGTGCGACATCAAATGGGGGCCCGCCGGGGGGTTCGTCTCTCTGTCCATCACGGGGATGAGCGGAGCCGAGTCGGGAAAAACCTACATCGTGCCTCTGCGCCCGCGCGGCGAGCTGCCCGGCTTGCCGGCCGCAGGATTGCAAACCGACGCGAGTTTTGCCGCCCTGCCGAAGCTCCACATGATTGATCGGACCGGCATCGCGCCCGGAACGGCGCCTCAGGTGTATGCCTTCTCCCGCACCGTCGTGAATCGCAACCTGTACCGCGTACCGCTGCAATAGGGCTCGCATAGCGGGACCGGCGTTCCTGCCGGGGATTCTTGGTCGGCATTCATGCCTGGCGGCCTGCGTCTTCGCCGGCCCGGTGTATTCTGAAGATTATGAAGTTGCGGATGCTGGGAATGGTGATGGCCGGAGGAAAGGGCACCCGGCTGTTTCCGCTGACCACCGAGCGGGCCAAGCCGGCGGTGCCGTTCGGCGGCAAGTACCGCATCATTGATTTTGTCCTGAGCAACTTCATCAATTCGGGCGTCCTCTCGATATACGTGTTGACGCAGTTCAAGAGCCAGTCGCTGCTGCAGCACCTGAGCGACGGATGGCAGTTCACCAACCCGGTGAAGAACCAGTTCATCATTCCCGTGCCGGCGCAGATGCGCGCCGGCGAAACATGGTACCAGGGCACCGCCGATGCCATCTTCCAGAACATCAACCTGATCGAGCAGGCCGAGCCGGACCTGGTGGCGGTGTTCGGCGCCGATCACATCTACCGGATGGACATCGGCCAGATGGTCGGCTGGCACGTGGAAAAGCAGGCCACGGTGACCGTGGCCGCGCTGCCGGTAAAGCGCGAAGCGGCCCACGAGTTCGGCGTCATGGAACTCAACGAGGAATGGCAGGTGGTGAAATTTCACGAAAAGCCCGAGGACCCCGTGGCCATTCCGGGACAACCGGACCTGTCGCTGATTTCGATGGGGAACTACATCTTCGACCGCCGCGCGCTGATCCAGGAACTGCGCCGCAACGCCGCCGACGTGGAAACCGGGCACGATTTCGGCCGCGACATCCTGCCCATCATGCTGGAAAAGTACCCGGTGTTCGCCTACGATTTCCGGAAGAATGAAATCCCCGGCGAGCCGGTCGAAAACCGGGGCTATTGGCGTGACGTGGGAACCATCGAGTCGTATTACGACGCCAACATGGACCTGCGGGCGATATCTCCGTCGCTGAACCTGTACAACCGCGAGTGGCCGCTGCATACGGCGACCTATAACGACCCGCCGGCGAAGTTCGCGCTGGACGAAGAGGGCCGGCGCGGCCACAGCCTGAATTCCGTCATCTCGGAGGGTTGCATCATCAGCGGCGCCACCGTCCAGCGCTCGGTGCTGGGGCGCAACGTGTTCGTGCACAGCTACGCGCGGGTGGAGGACGCGATTGTAATGGACGGCTGTGACATCGGCCGCAACTGCCGCATCCGCCGCGCCATTCTCGACCGCAACGCTCGCGTGCCGCCCAACACCAGGATCGGCTATGACGCCGAGGAGGACCGCCGGCGCTACTTCGTCAGTGAAGGGCGAATTGTCGTGCTGCCCGGGGTGCGCAGCCGTGTGCCGGTTTCGAGCATCGGCGTGTAGGCGTGTAG
>JBKKAI010000656.1:0-6951 GCA_046714815.1 Terriglobia bacterium
TCAGCTCCCAGCCGCCGATCACGCGGTCGAAGACGGGATCGGCCCCGCTCCCCCATCGCTTGCCGCGCCCGAAGGGAAGCTCGTAAACCCAGGTAGTCTGCCAGACGTGCGTTCGGTCGAAGTCCGAGCGCGCGTAGTTGAGCTTGCGGTTGTAAATATCGAACGGCGTGCTGCTCGCCTGCTGCGCGTTGCCGGTGGCAACTGTTGTGAACGCCGGGTCAAAGGAGCGCGTGTCGAGCGACTTGGCGAAAGTGTAGCCGATCATGAATCCAAGGCCGCGCGTGAAGCGGCGCTCCAGCTTGAGTTCCAGGGCGTGGTAAGTGGAGTAATCGTTGGAATCAATCACGCGCAACGTGCTGTACTGCGGAAAGGGAACAAAGAAGAACGAGCCGAGGCCGGCCAGGTCCGGGAGCGAGCGCCCGCCCTGGATGCGGTTGTTGAAAGCTTTGGCCAGCGAGGCCACGTTATTCAGGTTCAGGTCGGCGATGAAAAGCCGCCGCACCATCTGGGAGCCGGTTTCGGCCGCCAGCCGGCGCGTATCCGGCCCCAGCAACCGATTCATCAGATCGCTTTCCCCTCCCGCCTTGACGATATTGAACGCCTCGAGGAAACCGTTGTTCCGATAGAGCGCCTGGTTCACGTCGTAAGCGCCGAACAGGCCCACGCCGCGGCGGCCCAGGTAAGCGGCTTCGAAGATGCTCCGCCGCCACAATTCGCGCTGATAGCTGATCCCCCACATGCTGGTCTTCGGCGCGCGGAAATCGCGGTCCACCACCGTCAGCGTGTTCAGCGAAACCGGCGCCGGCTGCAGGAAGTTCGATGGCCGCACGCCGGTAGGCGGAGCGATCTTCGGCAGGTTGCGCAGCCGCCCGCCGCCCTGCCCAAACTCATCGTTCACCACGCCCAGCGTCATGCCGGGGATGCTCTGGAAGATGTTCGAGGAGAGCACGAAGGTGTTGATGCGGTCGAAAGCCAGCCGGTAGTTGGCGCGAACCGAGCTTTTGCCGTTGCCGGCCGGGTCCCACGCCACGCCGACCGAGGGTGACCAGTTGTTGATGTCGTCGTTGTACAGGCTGCCCTTCTCGAAGCGCAGCGTGTTGCTGGGCGCCGCTCCGACAGTCACCAACTGGTTGGGCCGCATGATCCGGTCCTCTGGGTCGGACGGCGCCATCTTCAGCTCCCATCGCAGGCCCAGGTCCACCGTCAGGTTCTTGCGTGCCTTCCAGTTGTCCTGCCAGTAGAAGTCGTATTCCGGGTAGCGCGACTCGAAATTGAATTTGGTGCCGCCGGGGCCGTACTCCTCGCCCTGGGCGACGAACCCCTGCGTGATGCTGCCCGCGCGGCCCAGCAGAAAATTGATGCTGCGCTCGAGCGCCGGCCGGTCGAAGGTCTGGTTGATATCGCCCGGCAGGCTAAACGCGGCCGGCGCCACTGTGTTGACGGTGGTGCTGAAGTTCACCACGGGGTGAACGTTCTGTCCGGCGACGGATCCGCGCGTGTCAATATGCTTCTGGTAGCGGAGATTCGCCCCGGTCTTGAAATTGTGGCCGCCGCGCACGTAACTGAAGTTCTCGATCACCTGGTAAGTGTCAATGGTGCGCAGGTTGCCGAAGACGTAGTCCTCCGGGATGGCAACATCGGCGAAACTGAGCGTAGCGCGGTTGGCGTCGGCGGTGGGCTGGACGAAATTGAACGTGAAGTGGTTTCCGCCGACCACCAGCTCGTTGGTGATGCGAGCCGTGGGGTTCCAGCGCCAGTTGAAGGCCAGGTTGCGCGGCGAGCGCTCGGTGTTCACCTGGCAGGGCAGCCCGGGGAAGCGAGCCTCGCCGCCGTTCACCCGGTCGCAGACGGTGTCCTGGCGTCCCCAGGCCGCGCGTCCAAACACAAAATTCCGCTCGTTGAAGACGTGGTCCACCTTGAAGACCAGGTCGTACTGTTTTTCCTTCTGCGGCGCCACGTAGCTGAATCCGGCAAGATTCAAGCCGTCGCCCACGCTGAAGTTATTCGGCAGCGGCGTTTGGCCGATGGCCTGCTGCGTGGTCGCGTCCAGGCCCAGGCGCTGCGGGTCATTGGCCACCACGTTGTAGGAGCCGACGCTCACGCCGGAAAGCACGTTGCCGGCTGCATCCACGGTGGCGCCGGCGACGCCGGCCGGCAGGTTGCGGGCGCCGCCCTGCACGTAGCGCCAGACGCGACGCCGCGCCTCGCTGGTGTACACCGTCCGCGTGCGGGCCGCGCTTTCGTGCGCGCGCAGCCATTGGGTGTTCACGAAAAAGAAAGTGCGGTCCTTGATCACCGGACCGCCCAGGCTGAAGCCGGGGATGTGCTGCACGAACTGGCTCTTGCCGATGTTGTTCAGGTTGTTTTCCCACTCGTTGGCGTTGAAGCGCGGCGTGCGATAGAACCAGAACGCGGTGCCGTGGAATTCATTGCCGCCGGACCGCGTCACCATGGCCACCTGCGCCCCGCTGTTGCGGCCGAATTCGGCGCTGGGATTGCTGGTAATCACGCGGAACTCGGCCAGCGAGTCGGGGTTGGTGCGCAGCGGCGAAAAGTTCGAACCGCCGGCGCTGGACTCGTTGGTGTCAATCCCGTCCAGCGTGAAGTTCCAGGCGCGGTCGCGCGCGCCGTGCACATGGACGGCGCCACCCGTGTTCGCTCCGAAAACCACGCCGGGCTGCGTCAGCACCAGGTCCAACGGGTTGCGCCCGCGGGTGCCCACGATGGGCAGGGCCTGCAGCACCCGCTGCTCGACGACGTTGCCGAAATTGCCGGAACTGGCCGTCTGGACAAGCTCGGCCGCGCCGGTCACCTCGACCGTTTCGGTGACCCCGCCGACTTCCATCGTGGCGTTGATGGCGGCCGGCACGCCCACCGTCACCTGGTTCGCCGGCGAGACGAGCTTCTTGAAGCCCTGTGCCTCCACCGTCAGGCGATAGGTCCCCACCTGCACTGCCTCAAACACGTAGGCGCCCGTGCCGCCCGTCGTGGTGCTGAAAGAGACGTTGGTGGATTCGCTGGTCAGCGTTACCCGCGCGTTGGGCACCACGGCGCCGGTGGAATCGCTGACCACGCCAACCACGCGCGAGGTGGTCCCCTGCGCGCACAAAATTGCGCCTGACAACAGGCACACCCAAACCAAACGAGTCATGGCGCTCACCCCCGTTGACGAAGTTAACCCCACGGGGATTATATAAGGAGGCGACGCCGGTGGACAGTCCCGGGTCCCAACTTTTCCTAGCTTGGAACTTTGAGCGCCGGGATCACTTCGCGGGCGAACCGGCGCAACCCGGCCAGCGACGGGAAGTCCATGAACCACAGGATGAAGTGGGTGAAGCCGAGGTCCAGGTAGGCCTGGAAGCGGCGGCGGACCTCGACCGGCGTGCCGATGACGAACTCCTCGGAAAGCTTGTCGCGCGTGCTGTAGTCATCCAGGTTCGGGTTGGTGGCGCGCAGAAACTCGAGGATGTCTGCGTCGCTGCCCACGTCAATCTTCTTTTTGAGCCGCCGGATACGGCGGAGTGTGCGCTCGATGCTGGCGTCGGAGTCGGCGATGAGCACCTGCGTCTCGAGCGATTTCTCGAGCGTCCGGTAGTCGCGGCCATGCTTCGCGCAGGCGGCTCGCACCGCGTCAAGCTTCGCCTGCAGGCCGGAGAGCGATGCCGGCATGCTGTTCCAGCACTGGGCGTAGCGCGCCACGGCGTCGAGCATCGCGGGATCCCTGGCTTCGCCCAGCCACACCGGCGGGTGCGGCTGCTGCACGGGCTTGGGCGCACAAAGTGCGTTCTCGATCGAATAATGCCTGCCCGTGTAGCTGGTGCGCTCCTGGGTGAGCATCTTGAGGATGATTTCCAGGCCCTCGGTCATGCGCTCCAGGCGGATGTTCACGTCGGCATCCCACTGGAAGCCGTAGGCGCGGAATTCCGCCTCGCGCCAGCCACCGTCATAAAAAAGGATGGTGCGCCCGCCGGAGATCACATCGAGCGTGGCCAGCATGCGCGCCACCAGCGGCGGATGGCGAAAGCCGTTGCAGAGGTGGATGGGCGCCAGCAGCATGCGGCGGGTGAGGCCGGCCAGCGCGGCCAACGTGGTCCAGCCTTCCAGCATCGCGCCGTCGCGGCCGAGAAAGCAGTGATCGGCGACAAACAACGAGTCGTACCCCAGACGCTCCGCCTCGCGTACCGCCCGCGCGATGGGCGGCCACTCCAGGCGCTCGAAGCACGGCGTACGGAAAAACGCCATGCCCGGGTTGGCGAAGATAGGAACCGCGAATCCGAACTTGAGTTCGAAGTTCAAAGGTCAAAGTGTACCGGACATTCCCGAACATGGCGCTGACTTTGAGAGGCCTCGGCGCTCAACGTTCAACTTTGACCTTGGAACTTGGAACTATTACCATTGGGAGGCAACCCGTAGCGTACGCTCCGGGTTGCTGGAGAAAGCGCATGAAGATCGGGATGAACCTGCTGTTGTGGACCACGCACCTGGACAAGTCCCACGAGAAGCTGCTGCATCAGATTCGCTCGTGGGGCTACGAAGGCGTGGAAGTGCCGCTGTTCTCGCTGGACCAATTGGACACCGATTGGGCGGCCGCGGCGATGAAAGATGCCGGGCTGTCGGTAACCACGGTGACCTGCCTGCCGGCGGACGCCAGCCTGGTGGGATCGGAACAGGAACAGCGCGCCGGCCGCGATCATCTGCGGCGCGCCATCGAGCTGACGCGGCAGCTCGGCGCCACTCTCCTGTGCGGCCCGGTCTACAGTCCCGTGGGGCGCCTGCTGGGACGCGGGCGCTCGCCGGAAGAATGGAAGCGCGCTGTTTTCAATCTCCAGGAGGTGGACCGCATCGCGGCCGGCAACGGCGTGCACATCGCCGTCGAGCCGCTGAACCGCTTCGAGACTTACGTGCTGAACACCGCCGCCGACGCGCGGGCGCTTGCCGATGAAGTCGGCGGCGACCATGTCGGAATCCTGTTCGACACCTTTCACGCCAATATCGAGGAGAAGCATCTAGGCGACGCCCTGCGCACCTGCGGGCCGCGGCTGTCCCACATCCATGTTTCCGACAACGACCGCGGCATTTGCGGCAGCGGCCACGTGCCCTGGGGAGAGTTGTTCAGCGGCCTGGACAAGGCCGGCTACGACGGCTGGCTGATGGTGGAATCCTTCTCGCAGTCGCTGCCGGAGATCGCGGCGGCCACCGCGATCTGGCGGCCACTGGCGCCGTCGAGCGAAGTTTACGCGCAGGAGAGCCTGAAGTTCCTGCGCCGCCAGTTTGCGCGCCAGGTGAGGACCGCGGGCTGACAGACATGGAACAGATGAAAGCCGCGGTGCTGGTAGACGCCCTGACGCTCGAAGTGCGCGATGTGCCGATGCCCCGCCCCAGCCCCAACCAGGTGCTGGTGCGCACCACCGGCGTCGGCATCTGCGGCACCGACTTCCATATTTACGGCGGACAGGCCAATTACAACCGCGACAGGACCGGCCGCCCGATCCCGCTCGCCGCACAGCCGCAGACGATGGGCCACGAGATCTCGGGCGTTATCGAGGAAGTGGGCGGCGAGGTGCGTGACCTGAAAGTGGGCGAGCGCGTAGTGCTCGACCAGGGACTGAACTGCTACAGCCAGAAGGTTGATCCGGTCTGCGAGTTCTGCGCTTCGGGCGACTCGCACCAGTGCCAGAACTACCAGGAGTACGGCATCACCGGCGTGCCCGGCGGCTTCGCCCAGTACGTGGCTATCGCCGCGGTGAACACCATCCGTATCGAGGGCGACATCCCGCCGCTGCACGCGCCGCTCACCGAGCCGCTGGGCTGCATCGTGCACGCCGCCGAGTTCGCCGAGCGCGCCGGCGCGCGCTATACCTTCGGCGGCGAGCGGCGCATCCGCAACCTGCTGATCCTCGGCGCCGGCACCGCCGGCCTGCTTTTCCTGCAATACTTCCGCAACGTGCAGCAGTTTGACGGGCCGATCTTCGTCGCCGACGTCAACCCGCACAAGCGCAAGCTGGCCGAGCAGCTCGGCGGCACGGTGCTGGAAACCACCGGCGAAGAGCTTGTCCGCGAGATCATCGAGCGCACGGGCGGCGAGAAAATCCACTACCTGGTGGAGGCCACCGGCTCCGGCCAGGTGTTTCAAGCGCTGCCGGCGATGCTGCGCAAGCAGGGCACGCTGGTGCTCTACGGCCACGGGCACGAGGGCGCCGACATGGTGTTGCTGAACTATCTGCAGTTCCTCGAGCCGACTTTGGTTTCCCCGGTGGGCGCCTCGGGCGGCTTCGACGCCGACCGACGCTCGCTCACCTATCGCAATTCGATGCGCCACATCACGGGCGGCCGCATCCAGGTGGCCCCGATCATCACCGACACCTGCGACCTGAACACTCTGCCGCGGGTGTTCTCCTCCGACTCCCGCCGCCCCGACTTCATCAAGGCCGTCCTGCAACCGTAACTTCCCTCGGGTTGGTGTACAATCTGGCAAAAGCACGTGAGCAGGAGGCCAAACGTGGCGGCAACTCCGATCGGGGCGGAACAGGTCGAAGTCAAAGGGCCGGCAAGCGGGGCGGCGGCGGAGATTCTCACGGCTGACGCGCTGCAGTTTCTGGCGCGGATGGCGGCGAAGTTCGAGGACACGCGGCGCGCGCTGCTCGAGAAACGTAAAGTCCGGCAGCAGGAGATCCGCGACGGCCGGATGCCTGATTTCCTGCCCGAGACGGCCGAAATCCGCAGCCGCGACTGGACCGTCGCGCCCATCCCCAAAGACCTGCTCGACCGGCGCGTGGAGATCACCGGCCCGGTGGACCGCAAGATGGTCATCAACGCGCTCAACTCGGGCGCCAGCGTCTACATGGCCGACTTCGAGGACTCCCACACACCCACCTGGCAGAACAACCTCGATGGCCAGCTCAATGTGCGCGACGCCGTCAACGGAACCATCGAGTTCACCGGCCCCGAAGG
>JBKKAI010000657.1:0-4648 GCA_046714815.1 Terriglobia bacterium
GCCGCGGTGTATTCGATGACCAGGCCGCTCTCGTTCGGGACGTCGAAGGCGCCCTGTGGCGTGGTTGCCAGCGGGGTGCTGTAGATTGATCCGGTGGCGGCGCCGAAATGCCATGCGTCTTCAGAGATGACAAATGCGCTGGCTGAATCGGGCGCCACTTCCCACGCCTGGTCCAAGGTGATCTGCGTGGCTGAATGGGAAAGGATGCGCCGCTCCTGGT
The DNA here is from genome assembly GCA_046714815.1 of Terriglobia bacterium. Taxonomy (GTDB): domain Bacteria; phylum Acidobacteriota; class Terriglobia; order JAJPHL01; family JAPKYU01; genus JBKKAI01. The sequence goes on from JBKKAI010000657.1 coordinate 221, forward strand.
AAAGGCCCGTGCCGCTGGTGATGCGGACGCGGGCCCCTTTCCACTGGTCAGGGGTCCAACTTGCCCCCGAATCGGTGATGGTGGTTCCGGCCGCCGCGGTCGCGCGGTTATGGACGATGAAAACGCTGGTGGCGTTCGGAACGCCTTCCCAGTTCTGCGCCAGCGTCAGCGTCGTCGCCGTGTTGGAGGCCACCACGCGGCGCTGTCCGGCGAGTGTGCCGCGCACGATTTCCGCGACGTAACCGGCGTGCGCGTTTACGGCCATGGCCAGGACGGTTGAGCCGATCGTGGAGGCCGAGAAGATGTCCGCGACGGCCGCCGAAGGATGGGTGGCGTCGGGTGGCCGCGTGTTCAACACCCGCCGCCAGTAGTAATGAATGTGATCGAGAAAAGGATCGAACGGCGATTCGCCCCAGTCGGTGGCAGTCCCGTCGTCAGTGAAAGTGGCGGCCCTGGGGACCTCGCGGCCGATCATCGTTTGCGGGGTGCGGCCGCGATACACCACCATGGTCGCGGCGGCATCGGCATCGAACTTCAGCCCGGTGAGCGTCACCTGGTTGGTGTTGGCGCCGGCCGGAATCGTCGCGGTGATCACCCAACTGGAAAAAGTTCGCGCGCCGTCGGCATCCACTGCGGCCACCGCGTAATAAAGCGTATGGTTGCCGGGCAGGAACCCGCCCGTTGAGGACAGGGTCGGTTGCAGGTCCGCCTGGGGTATGGTCGTTTTTAGCGACATCGCGGCCGGCGGGCCGGCCAGAATGATGCCCACTCGAATCAGCGGTGTGCCGTCGGCGCCCGCTTTGATCTCTTCGCCGGTCACGCGGATGTGCATCTCGCGGGAGTCCCGCGTTCTGTAGTAGTCCGAGCTGGTTCCCGGCTCGGGGCCCGTGCCGGGCGGCCCGAAAGTCCCCTTCACCGGGCTCGGCGGCCGCTCCGGCAACTGGGGCAGGATGGCGCGCCGGCGCGGCGGGTTTTCGGCCGAATCCGAATACCACGCGTCGTCGTGTTCCTGTGCGGTCACCGTAACCTTGCGGTAATTCCGGTCGGGCGCGATCTTCAGAACACGAAACAGCTTGTTGCTCCAGTTTTCTTTCAGGTAGGACACGGCTATGATTTGTCCCAGCATCTGTCCCACCGCCTTGACGCTGGTCTCGAATTCGATGTAGCGGTTCCCCCGGACGTTCTTGTCGAGGAGCCACCTTGCCTGCCGCAGCGCCTGGGAATAATTGGGAACGCCCAGGATCGGGATTTGCGCGCTCACGTCCTGCCCCACATCGCGCTGCTCGTCCACGTCCACCAGCGCGAGCGAATCCTGGCTGCCCTGGTTGTGCTCATTGAAGAACTCGAAGCTGACCCGCGTCGGGGTGTCGCTGATCGGCCGGTGAAACACCCGCAGGGTGCTTGACCCATCCTCGCGCCGCAGGATCGTGGCGGTCGCATCCGAGTAAACATAGGAAGGCCAGCCGCCGGCGAGGGTGGCCGTGGCGTTGCTTCCGAAGGGTTTGGACGGCTGTTGCCCTGCGATGGTCTGTTCGATCTCGAAATTCAGCCTGCCGTCCGAGCCATAGGTAAAATAGATGCGCGCGTTGTTGCGGAGGCCGAGGACCGTTTCGGCGGCGCCGGCGCGGCCCTCCATCGCCAGGTGGCAGCGGAAGCGGGGCGCCGGCGCGGTGACTCCGAAATCATCCACCTGGCTGATGGTCGCGGCGCAGAACTGTGCGGCGTTGTGAGCGCGGGCCAGGTTCATGTCCGCGGTCTTCCAGCGGGCCATTTTCAGAATGTCGAGCAAAATCCACACCGGGTTGTCGGACCAGGACCAGCCGAGCGAGGTTCCGGCCGAATCGAACGTCTCGACCAGCCGGCCCTTCGCCAGCACCTGAACGTCCGGGGCGCTCGAGCCGTCCGCCGCTTTCGTCGGCACGTTGATCGAGAGATAGGCGATCGAACCGTAGGGGTCACTGGCGCCGGCCGGTCCGAACGTCAGATCAAAATCGCCCTCGCGGTCTCCGCTGTTGACCAGGTTGTACCAACCCGAGCCGGTCATATCGCGGCCGGTGACGCCGCGGGGGATGACAAACCCGTTCACCACCACCTGGAGCACGTCGGCGATTTCGCCGAACGACAGGGCCGCCTCAAAGCGCGTCAGGTTGCCGTCGCCGCGCAGCGCCGTCACCTGCGGGCGAACCCAGCTCTGACCGTAGACCAGCGGCACAGGGTCGTTGTAGCGGGCGGCGATTACCGGCGAGGTGATCGTTTCCCGCGAGCCGAACGGCCGGACGCGGATGATGGGCGGGGCGTATTCGATTCCACCGAAGCGGCGCGTGGCGCGCGCTGCCGAATCGGTGTTGAACATCCCGCGCGCTTCGCAATCCGTCCGCGTGCGGCCGCACGTGGCGAACGGGACGGCGCCGTTCAGGTTGCCGCGCGCGTTTCCACCGGCCGCGTCGGGCGAGTAGCCGCACTGATAGAAGATGCTGTTGCGATCGTCCGCGCCGCTTTGCCGGTCGGCGGCCGTGGGGGGAAACGCCCATGGGCACCGCTTCTGGACGCGCACCGGCGGCAGCGCCACGCGCTGCAGGCTGAGACGGTTGACGGCCGAGAGGCTCATTTCCAGATCGCTGATCTCGTCCGGTGCGTTGCACAGGCCGCTGAACGCCACCCAGGAATCGTCCGAAGCCACGCCTGTCGCCAGGTTCATGAAGATGAACGTGGCCAGCAGCACCGCGCCCTTGAATCCCTTCGCCGCGTTCAACTGGCTCATCTGCGTGTCCGCGTTGGCCAGAACCAGCGAAAGGCGCGGCGCCTGGTCGGTGCCCTGCTCGCTCATCGCCTGCATCTCGAAAAAATTGTGACGAAGCACCCGCGCCTCGTAGTTGTTGCCCGCATAGGTGACGGCGTGGGTGGCGAAGTATCGCTGGGTGTTGTCGCGAAACGTGAGCCGGAACAGCATCAGCGGCGTTTGCGCCTGCGCCTGCTCTTTAATGGTTTCGATCGTAGCCATCGCAAGCGGGCCTTATCCCGCGACTTCGACCACCGCCAGGCGCACCGCGCCGGCGCCGAGGGCCAATGCCCGCTGCCGGAAGACATCGTCGTCAAAGCGGCAGAGCGGGTGAACGCCGATGGAATTCGCGGTGCGGCCGTAATCCCCCGGTCCGGGAAGGTAGGCAAGCATCGCGCCGAAAACGAACAGCGACTGGCCGGCCGCGAAGCGCAGCAGGAACTGCGTCACCGGGCCGGGCGAGGCCGAGAATTTCCGTGTGACAGAGAAGCGCCGCCAGGTTGTACCTACGTTGACCACGGCGTCGGTAGCCTGCGCGTTGCCGTCCGAGCATTGGAGCGTCGCCGCCGCCGGCGATGCCGCCTTCAGCCAGACGCTCGACGTGAAGTGCTGGCTTTCCGGCGAATAACCGATGGTCTGCCACAGATCGTTCTGGACGCCGGCGACATTGGTCACCAGGCTTGCGCCGGTCCCTCCCAACGGGTCGCTCTGGCCGGCCGTAATCGTGAAGGCGCCGCTTTTCTGCCACACCGCCTGCGTGTAGTCCTCCGACCACTTCAGAAGGCTGCGCAGTGGGTCGAGGAACGTAAACCGCCCGTAGCGGCCTTTCTGGCTGTCGAAGAACGCCCGCAGGCTGTTGATGTCCGCGTCGGAGAGCAGCTCGAAATTCACTTCCCAGGCGCCGAGCGCGCCGGCCTGCTCGGCGAACACATACTCGGTCAGGTCGTCCAGCACATTCACGCGGGTCTGGTGGCGCGACGTGGACCGGAAGGGAAGCTGGCTCACCGCGCCGCTCGATACCTGGGGAAATAGAGCCATCACGTTTTCAGCGGCACCGGCTCGCCGCGGCGAGTCGGTGCGGGTTTTTCTGCGAACCGCTACGGCCGCTCGTAAATCGTCAGCGTCAGCGAGTGCTGCGTTTCGATCTCCTGCTCGACGGGGAACTCATCGGAGGCGAACGCCACATTGGGGTAGTTCACCGAATCCCAGGGATCGGTGAACGAGAACGTCCCCTTGCGGCCCTGGTTGTCCTCGAACAGTTGGCGCAGGGAGGCGACTTCGCGTCCGTCCAGCTCCGCCAGGCGAATCACCCACGTTCGACGCGCCGTGTTCACGTCCTGGTAAACCTGCTCGGCGTGGTTCAGGAAGCGGACGGTCTCGGTCCGGTACCGCGTATGCCGCTCGAAGGGATACTGGACGACGGCGCCGGTGCGCAGCAAGGGAAACGTCCCCGGCACGTCAGAAGGTCTCCCGCACGAGTTGGTTGATCGGGTGCATGTCCAGCATTGCCCGGCGGACGGCGCTGGCGATCTCCGGGGCGCGGTCCATGAAGGAGCGCGAGTCCATGGCGTTGACCGTAACGTTGACGACGAGGCGCGGCGCCTCGCCGAAGCCGAAGTCCACGTCGCCGGACCCCTCCTCGCCAAAGC
>JBKKAI010000658.1:0-5226 GCA_046714815.1 Terriglobia bacterium
GTGGTGATCAGCAGCAATTCGCGTTGCAGTCGCATGGAGAAAACAGTAGCACAGGCATTCCTGCCTGTGCCGGGAACCGGCGCACAGGCAGAAATGCCTGTGCATCATTTAACCCCGGCGCCGGGGAGAAAGTTCCGGAAAAAGCCGCCCCCCGGGCGCTACTTCAGCTCTGCCGCGCGGGCGATGTCTGTCCAGCGGAACAACAGGAAATTGCGCGGCGCGCTGTTCATCGCCACCATCAGGCCCCCGGGAAAGCGGGGACCCAGGGCAGCCGATGTCACTTCGATACCATCGGTGGAGTCAGCGCCGCCGCGCACCACCGCGATAAGCTCCTGGCGGCCCTCGCGGCGAAACAGGTGGTAGGCGCTGTTGCCGGGAAGCTGCTCGGTGCAGATGACATAGCCGGTGCCGTCGGCGCGCGCGAAGATTCCAATGCCCTCGCGGTCGCCCTGAAAACCGGTCTGGCCGAAGTGGGCCAGCTCGAGCGCGGCGTCGGGATGGTCAGGGTCGGCGTGCCACTTGTGGATGCCGTCGCCTTCGTCTGCGTAATACACGTGGCCCAGGGCGTCGTCCACCGCGACGGCTTCAATCTCCGCCGCGCCGCTGAAGCGGCCGAAGACGCGCACCCGTGTGGCTTTCACGCGGCCGGCGCCGTCGTCTTCCAGGCGGTATTGCCAGAAGTAGCCCAGGCGAGGCCCGGTCTTGCGGCCGACGATAGCGAAAACCGCGCCGTCCCGCGGCCGGCGGTAGAGGGCGATGCCCATCGGCGCGGCCGCCTCGCCCTGCTCCCCGGCAAAAACCGGCGCCCCGCCTCCGGCGAAGGCCGTGGGCAGTTCCGTGATGCCGCCGCCATCGGCGGCGATCCGAAAGATGCGCAGGCGCTGCCGCAGCCGCTCGGTGACCACGGCGATATCGGTTGGTTGTCCCCCGAGCGGCAGGCCGTACTCGATGTCCACATTATTCGGACGGTCCAGACCAGCCACGGTTTGCAGGATCTTTCCGTCCAGGCCGAACACCGCCAGCGCGCCGTGCGGCGCGGCCACCTTGTTCGTGCCCAGAATCAGGCTGCGGGAGGCGTCCCGCGGGTTCACCCAGATGGCCGGGTCGTCCGGATCCTGCCCTACCGGTGCGGTGGCCACGGCGGCCTGGACCGCTGCCCGCGCCTGGTCCGGCCGAAAAGCGGCGGGCCGCATCGCCACGAAAAGAAGGATCACTCCGATGGTTGCCGCCGGCCACAGGATGTCTCTGGGAATTCTTTTCACGTGCGATGTCAGACGGGCTGAACCACCTTGGCGCGAACAAACTCGATAATCCGGGCCTCGACTTCGGGCGTCACCTTGATGAACGCCACGCCCATTCCTACCTGCTCATCAATATAACGGACCTTGCTATGGATCTCCGGCGCGACACCCTCGATGTTCAGCACCAGGATCTCATCCATGACAGCCGGGTGATGGGAAAGCACGTAGCAGCCGACCCTGCTCATGTTGCTGACGGTGCCCGCGCCGGACTTGTTCTCGCCGCGCCAGTGCAGCACCGTGGGGGTGTGCAGCGGCAGGCGCGGTTCCCGGCGTTTTTCGCCAAATTCGCCCATCCCGCCATCTTAGCGCCACTTCGCCGCCCAGTGAAGAACTTTGAGCGAATCGCTCTCTGCCCTGTCCCTGCCCTCACGAAATCCTGTGCCACATCGGCCCGCGCGTCCCGCGCGTGTATGGGGAAGACCCATAGCACCGGCAACGCCTGGGCTGCCATGCGTGCTATACTGAAGTTAACTACTGCCTTCGAGTAGCGTAGGGGGTGTTTTGTGCTGGATCTGGCGATTGTCAGGGCAGTCTTCATCACTGTCCTTACCGTCGCTTCCTACTACCTCCGTCCGTTCGGACTCAACGCCATTGTCTCGGGCGCGGTAGGGCTGGCGCTTTCGATTGCCATCATTACATTCGAGATTCGGTTAAAGAAAGCCAGCCTGACGCGACTGATCGGCGCCGCCATCGGGTCCATCCTGGGGATTCTCGGCGCGTTCCTGATGAGCGTGGTGATTGGGTACAGCACGGGCGATGCATCCACGCGGTCGTTCCTGCAGATCCTGGTGATGCTGCTGATGGCCTACGTGGGACTGGTGGTGGGGGCGAACAAGGGCGACCTGTTGAACCTGGCCGCGCTGGGGGGCCTGTTCGGCGGCGAAAAGTCCTCCACCAAGACCAACAAGATTCTGGATACGAGCGTCATTATTGACGGGCGAATCGCCGATATCTGCGAGACGGGCTTCATGGACGGCGTGCTGGTCATCCCGCAGTTCGTGTTGCGTGAGCTGCAACTGGTGGCCGACTCCGCCGACTCCATGAAGCGCAATCGCGGCCGCCGCGGCCTGGACATCCTGCAACGCATCCAGAAAATGGCCCACCTCAACGTGCAGATCGTCGAGGAAGATTATCCCCACATCCGCGAAGTGGACATGAAGCTGATCGAGATGGGGCGCAATCACGACAGCAAGATCGTCACCAATGACTTTAACCTGAACAAGCTGGCGCAGCTCCGCGGGGTCCAGGTGCTGAACATCAACGAGCTGGCCAACTCGCTGAAGCCCATCGTGCTGCCGGGCGAGATCATGCGCGTCTTCATTCTGAAGGAAGGCAAGGAATACAACCAGGGCGTGGCCTACCTGGATGACGGCACCATGGTGGTCGTGGACAACGCCAAGAAGATGATCAGCAAGACCATTGACATCGCGGTGACGTCGGTGCTGCAGACCACCGCCGGGAAGATGATTTTCGGCAAATACGATGAGCGCGCGCAGTACCGCGCCTCGCCCGCCCCCACCGGTGGTTCCCCCGCGGGCGGCGCGGAGGCCCATGGAACGGCCGCTTCCGCCGCCGGGCCGGAAGGCGGCGCGAACCCGGCGGGTAACCCGCCGGGCCCGCTGCGCGGCCGGCCGCAGTCCCGCGAGCTTCCCACGCGGGAAGCCTCGGCGCGTGAGCCGCAACAGCGCGAAGTCTCGCCTCGGGAACGTCAGGAACCCTCACCCGTCACGGAACCCGTGTGAAGGTTGCGGCGATCATTCCCGCGGCGGGCATGGGCACCCGCATGGCGCAGGCTTCCACGCCGGCGTCCCGCAAGCAGTTTCTGCTCCTCGACGACGTTCCGGTCATCATCCATACGCTGCGCAAGTTCGCGGCCTGTCCTCTGATCGCGCGGATTTACGTGGCGCTGCGCTCGGCCGACCAGCCGATCTTCGGCTCCTACCTCGAGCGCGAGCCGTTCGCCGGCCGCGTGGACATGGTTCCCGGCGGCGACTACCGCCAGGAATCGGTGGAGAACTGCCTGCTGTGTGTTCCCGAAGGAACGGACCTGGTGGCGGTGCACGATGCTGTCCGCCCATTTGTCGAAATCGGCGCCATCGAGCGGGTGATCGCCGAAGCGGAAAAGAGCGGCGCTGCCATCCTGGGAATCCCCAGCGTAGACACCGTGAAGCAGGTGGAGCGCACGCTGGTGCTGGGCACGATTCCGCGCGAGCGCATCGTGCTGGCCCAGACGCCGCAGGTGTTCCGATATGCGCTGTTGAAGCAGGCTTTCGAGCGGGCGGCCGAAGACGGCTTCCAGGCCACCGACGAGGCCAGTCTGGTCGAGCATTTGGGCGGCTCGATTACCGTAGTGATGGGATCGGACCGCAACATCAAAATCACCAAGCCCGGCGACCTGGAGCTGGCCCGATTGTTTCTCGCCGAAGAGCGCGCTCGCGCCGGAATCGCACAATGAGCGCGCGGGCGTGATTCGCGTCGGCATCGGCTACGATTCGCACCGGCTGATCGAGGGCCGCAGGCTGGTGCTGGGGCTCGTCGAGATTCCCTTCGAGCGCGGGCTGGCCGGGCACAGTGACGGCGACGTGCTCTCCCATGCCATCGCCGATGCCTTGCTGGGGGCAGCGGGACTGGGCGACCTCGGCCGCCATTTTCCGGACACCGATCCGGCCTTTCGCGGCGCCTCGAGCGCGCTGTTTTTTTCGCACATCCTGCGCTTGTTGGCCGAAAACGGCTGGAGTCCGACGTCGGTGGACGCGGTGGTGGTGATCGAGCGGCCGAAGCTGGCGCCTCACGCTGACGCCATTCGGTCGGCGCTGGCGGCGGCGCTGGGTCTCGCCCCGGAGCAAGTCAACGTGAAGGCCAAGACGGCCGAAGGTTTGGGCGAGATCGGCCGCGGCGAAGCCGCCGCCGCCCATGCCATCGCCGTTATCGAAGGGATGGGGTATACTGCCCGCAGATAACCACCAGATGCGTGACCGAGGTTCGGAAGGCGCTCATGACCGGGGATTCCTGGAGCACGTGCCGCCCGCGTTGCTGGCCGATTTGCTCGACGCGGTGGGGGACTGGCGCGCGCTGTTGAGCGCCAGCCTGCGCCTGGCGCTGGCGCTGCACGGGGCAGACCGCGGCCTGGCGCTGGCGCTCGACGCCGCCGATTGCGGTGGCCGCAATTCCGCATTCGCCGCGGTGGGTTTATCGAGCGGGGACATTCAGGCGCGGCTCCATGAGCTCAGCGAGCTTGCGCCCGGCGCGCGCCGTTATCCGTCAGGCCTGGCCGGCGCGATCGCGTGCCCCTCGGCCAGAATCGTCCTGGCCGTCGAGCGCGAACCGGAATTCGCCGCGTTCGATGAAGCGCGGATGGCGGAGATGCTGTCGTTGCTCCAGCATCCGTTCGCAGTGAGTATCCCGGCCCCGAGGTGCGATCCCCCAACGCCACGCGCCCGCCGGATCGCCGCCGCTCAACTGCCGCTTGCCCAACTCGATCCCTTCCCGCAGTTGCGCGAAGTCGAGTTCCTGCTGGTGCGGGAAGCGCTCAAGCGCAGCAATACCAAAAAAGAGGCGGCCGCGGCACTGGGGATGACCACCGAGGGCCTGCGACGCAAGCTGATCCGCTTCGGCCTGCGTAAGGCGCCTGCGGCGCCAGCTAAAAGTTAATGAGTCTCGACGAAATAGGGTGACAGCATGCATTGTGGGGCGGGTCGCCTGACCCGCGCCGGGCGATCCTCGCCCGGCGCCGAAAGCCGGCCACAGGCCGGCTGCGGACCAGGAGGTCCGCCCCACAGGTGACTCGCCCATCCGTCACTGTATTTCGCGAGACTCAATAAGGCATTGATCCCAATTTGGGACCTTCTTCCCTAAACGGTCCCGCGCCCAGTCGCCTCACCGTTGTATCTCGCTCGTAAATAAGCCCTGACAAAAGGCCTTAGCC
>JBKKAI010000659.1:0-4506 GCA_046714815.1 Terriglobia bacterium
TGTGCTACTGGAGGTTCTATGAAATCGAGCCTGCTCTCGTGCATCGTGCTGCTTCTTGTGTTGCCGGTCCTCGTCACCGCGCAGTCCTTTACCGGCACCATTACCGGCGTCATCACCGACTCCAGCGGCGCTGTCATTCCCGGCGCGTCGGTCACCGCCACCAACACCGGCACGAACGCCAGATCAACGGCGCAGACCGATTCGAGCGGCAACTACACGATCCCGCTCCTGCCGCGCGGCGACTACCGGCTCGAGGTCGCTGCCCCCGGTTTCAAGCGCATTGTTCGGGAAGGCATCGTCCTGCAGATTCAGCAGGCCGCCCGTCTCGACCTGACGCTGACGGTCGGCGAAGTGGCTGAAACGGTGCTGGTCACCGCCGAAGTGGCGACGATCGAGACCGAGGGCGCGACGCTCTCGAAAGTGGTGGATAACCGCGCGATCACCAACCTGCCTCTCAACACCCGTAATGTTTACAGCCTGGTGTTCCTGACGCCCGGCGTGACGGGCTCGGTCGGCAACAGCTACGGCGAGATGCGCTATTCGGTGAACGGCGCGCGGCCCCGCACGATGGACACGATGATTGACGGCGTCTCCGCCGCGCATCCTACCGTGAACGGGTTTAACGGCATTTCGGTGTTCCCGTCGGTGGACGCGATCGAAGAGTTCAAGCTGCTGGGGGCCGACTATCCCGCGGAGTTTGGCCGCAGCCTCGGCAGCGTTCTCAACATCGTCTTCAAGTCCGGCACCAATCAGTGGCATGGCAGCGCCTACGAATTCCTCCGCAACTCGAAGCTCGACGCGAACGATTTCTTCAGCAATAGCCTGAGACGGCCACTGGGCAGCTTCAAGCGCTCGCAGTTCGGTGGCGTTCTGAACGGCCCGGTCATCAAGGACAAGACGTTCTTCATGGTGTCGTTCGAAGCATTGCGCGCGCGCACTTCGGACTCTACGCGCGTTTCCGTTCCCACGCCCCTCGAGCGGACCGGCGACTTTTCCGAGACCCGCACCCTCACTGGCCAGCAGATCGTCATCTACGATCCGTTCACCACCCGCGCCAACCCCGCTGGGTCCGGTTTTATTCGCAGCGCCTTCCCGGGCAACCGGATTCCCGCGGGCCGGTTCGACCCGGTGGCTGTGAACGTGACGAAGTACTATCCGCTGCCCAATACTCCCCCTTCGGGACAGAGCAACAACCAGCAGAACTACGCGAACAGCGGGTCCCGGCCTCTGGACATGACCCAGTCCGACTACCGCGTGGACCAGGTGATCTCGGCCACGCAGCGCGTTTTCGGGCGCTATTCAACACGGCTCAACGACGACAAGGCGAGCATCTTCTTCCCGTCGGACATCGCCATTGCCGAAGGGCGCATCAACCAGGAAGACCACGTGCACGGCGGTGTGGTGGATTACAACAACACCCTGTCGCCCACTACCATCCTGACCGCCCGCCTCGGCTTTGCGCGTACCCTGTTCGTGTTCGCCAACCAGGGTTTGGGCTTCCAGCCGTCCAGCCTGGGACTGCCGGCGTATATTGATGCCGGGGTTGACCAGTTCCTCTTCCCCACTTTCAGCGTGACCGATTACCGCGGCCTGGGCACCGGTGACCACCGCAACAACGCCTTCATGACCTACACCGGTGTTGCCAGTGTCACGAAGGTGATGGGCAAACACAACATGAGGATCGGCACCGACATCCGGATGATGCGCGTGAATGTGTTCGAAGCCCGCGCCGCCGGCACCTTCAACTTCAACAGGGGAATGACCCAGGGACCGAACCCCAGCCAGTCCAGCACCACCGCGGGCAACGGCTACGCCTCACTCCTGCTCGGCACGGGCAGCGGCGGCAGTCTCCAGGCGAATTACAAGAACGTCGCAACGCACAGCATGTATTACGCGGGCTACTTCCAGGATGAATGGCGTGTCACTCCGAAGCTCAGCCTCAGCCTGGGGCTGCGTTGGGACATTGACATGCCGCGCACCGAGCGCTTCAACCGCACCAACTACTTTGACCCGAAAATCCCCACTCCCGCCGCCCAGGCCATCCCGGGCATCACCGGCGGACTCGTCTTCGTTGGCGTGAACGGCATTCCCCGCACGCAGTTCACCGCCGACAGGAACAACCTGGCGCCGCGGTTCGGGATCTCCTGGCAGGTGGCTCCGAAGACCGTAATCCGCGCCGGTTACGCACACGTCTTCGGCCCCTCGCAGCAGGCCGCCGCCGGAACGATCGGCACCATGGGTTTCCGTGTGGACAACACCTGGGTTACGTCGCTGGACAGCATCACGCCCAACGACCTGCTGAGCAATCCGTACCCGCGCGGCATTGCTCCGGTTGTCGGCGCGGCCAACGGCGTCATGACCCAATTCGGCGATCGGATCGAGGCCACCACCCAGGACATCGTCTCACCCTGGACGCGGCAGTTGAACTTCAACGTGCAGCGCGAACTGCCCTTTGCCACCACGCTCGAAGTGGCGTATGTCCACACACGCGGCTTCTACCTGCACCGCAACGACGAAGGCGGTCTCAGCCTGAATCAGCTCGATCCCCAGCACATGGCGCTGGGATCCGCGCTGACGACGCAGGTGCCGAACCCGTTCTTCGGGAGATTCTCGGGCGGCGTGCTTTCCAACCGCACCACCAGCCGCGCCCAGCTTCTGCGGCCTTACCCGCAGTTCACCGACATCATCCCGATCTACTCGGTGGGCGCGTCCTCGTTCTACCACTCGCTCCAGGTCAGTGCGTCCAAGCGCTACTCCCGCGGACTTCAGATGCAGCTCGCGTATACCTGGGCCAAGAGCCTGGACGACGGACTGAGCCACCAGAACAGCTACGACATTCGCGCCGACCGGGCGCTCAGCGATATTGATGTCGCCCACCGCGCTGTGATTGCCGGCATTTACGATATGCCGTTTGGCCGCGGCCGGCGCTGGGGTTCGGGCTGGAACAAGGCGGCGGATCTCGCGCTCGGCGGATGGCAGATCAACGGCATTACGACGCTGTCCACGGGCACGCCCATCGGCATCTCGGCAACCAACAGCGCCGGCATCTTCAACCAGGCGATTCGCGCCAACAGCAACGGGAGGAGCGGCGCTCTGAGCGGTCCGGTTCAGAGCCGCCTGACTGCCTATTTCGACAAGTCGGTATTCAGCCAGCCGTTGCAGTTCACCTTCGGCAACATGGGACCACGTGTTTCCGACATCCGCAACGACGGCATCTATAATTTTGATCTCTCCGTCTTCAAGAACTTCCGGGTGGTGGAGCGCGTCAACGTTCAATTCCGCGTGGAGGCGCTGAACGCCTTCAACACTCCGCGTTTTGGCGGGCCGAACACCACGGTCACGTCCAGCAGTTTCGGCCTGATCACGTCCCAGGCCAACGCCCCGCGCCAGATCCAGCTCGGATTGAAGCTGTTGTTCTAACCTGGGATCGCGCGCGTGTGGCTCTGCTTTGGAGTGCGGTGGCTTGCCACCGCACTCCAAAAGGAAAACCACCGCACAGGCAGGAATGCCTGTGCCACACGAGCAGATCAAACGCGCCGAAGGCGCTGCAGCCTGCGGCCGGCTTCGTCCAGCGTTTCGTCGCGCTTACAGAAGCAGAAGCGCACCTGCTGCCGGCCGTCCGCGGGGTCGCGGTAGAAACTGGAGCCGGGAACCACCGATACGCCGACGTCGCGCACCAGGTGCTCGGCAAACTCCAGGTCGCCGGCGAAGCCGAAGCGGCTGATGTCGGTCATGATGTAGTAAGCGCCGTCGGGCCGGTAGCAGGTGAAGCCGGCGGCCTCCAGTTGCGGCAGCAGGCGGTCGCGGCGGGCGCGATAGTCGGCCGCCAGGCGTTGGTAATATTCGCCGGGCAGCGCGCAGGCCACTGCACCGGCCTCCTGCAGCGGCGCGGGGGCCCCCACGGTCAGAAAATCGTGCGCCTTGCGAACGGCGGCGGTAATGGCCGGCGCGGCGATGGCCCAGCCCACGCGCCAGCCCGTGACGCTGTAGGTCTTGCTCATCGAGTTGATCGTGATGGTGCGCTCGCGCATGCCGTCCAGCGTGGCCATGGCGATGTGCGGCTGGCCGCCGTAGATGATGTGCTCGTAAATCTCGTCGGTGAGCGCCAGCGCGTTCCACTCCAGGCACAGCCGGGCCACCGCTTCGAGCTCTTCCCTGCGAAAGACTTTCCCGGTGGGGTTGTTGGGCGTGTTGATGATCACCGCGCGCGTACGATTGCTGAAGGCGGCGCGCAGCTCGCGCTCGTCAAAGGTCCAATCCGGCGGGCGCAGCTTCACAAATCGCGGCACGGCCCCGGAAAGAATCGCGTCCGGCCCGTAGTTTTCGTAGAACGGCTCGAAGATCACCACTTCGTCGCCGGGATCCACCACGGCAAGCATCGAGGCGATCATCGCCTCGGTGGAGCCGCAACACACGGTGATCTCGGTCTCCGGGTCCACTTCCATGCCCAAAAACTTTTGGGTCTTGGCGGCGATCGCCTGGCGCAGCGAGCGCGCGCCCCAGGTG
>JBKKAI010000660.1:0-4062 GCA_046714815.1 Terriglobia bacterium
GCGGCCGACGCGGCCTACTGGATGAGCCTTTCCCCGCAGGAGCGGGTGGAACTGGCCTGGCAGCTCAGCGAGGAGCTCTGGCGGATGAAGGGCGAGTACAACGATGACCCCGGACTTTGTCGAACTGTTGCAAGCGTTCGCCGAGAATAGAGTCCGGTTCCTGGTTGTGGGCGCGTACGCACTGGCATTCCATGGCCGGCCGCGGGCCACGGGCGACTTGGATCTCTGGGTGGAACCCTCGCCGGAGAATGCAGGCCGGGTGTTTCAAGCGCTGCGAAACTTTGGTGCGCCGCTGAGCCAGGTGACCGAAACCGACTTTGCCACGGCCGGCACCGTCTTTCAGATCGGGCTGCCGCCCCGCCGGATTGATCTGCTCACCGCGTTATCGGGTCTGAGTTTCGCCGAAGCGTGGAGCGATCACATTCACGATCGCCTCGGTCCCTGTGAAGTTGACTTCCTTGGCCGGGCTTCGTTCATCAAGAACAAGCGCGCCGCCGGGCGGCCACAGGATATTGCCGACGTGCATTCGCTTGAAAAATCCCGCTGAACGCCCGGCGCCGCGCTTCCCGCTGGCGATTTTTCTGGGAGCGTTCCTGCTGTTCCAGGTGCAGCCGCTGATGGGCAAGGTCATCCTGCCCTGGTTCGGCGGCGGGCCGGCGGTGTGGCCGGCGTGCCTGCTGTTTTTCCAACTGGCCCTGCTGGCCGGCTATGCCTATGCGCACGGCCTGGGCGCGCGCCTCGCGCCCCGCGCCCAGAGCGCCCTGCACGTGGTCCTGCTGGCCGCCTCGCTGTTGTTCCTGCCGATTGCGCCCGGCGCGGGCGCCTGGAAACTGCTCCCGGAGCAGGAGCCGGCGAGCCGGATCCTGCTGCTGCTGGCGGCCAGCATCGGAGTGCCATACCTGCTGCTGGCATCCACGGCCCCGCTGTTGCAGCGATGGTTTGCCGTGACTTCGCCGGGCCGTTCTCCCTATCGCCTTTATGCGCTTTCGAACACCGGCTCGCTCCTGGCGCTGGTGAGTTACCCGTTTCTCGTCGAACCCTTCCTGACTCTGCGGGCGCAAACGCGCGTCTGGTCGTGGAGCTATACGGCCTTTGCGCTGGCGGCCGGCTGGTGCGCCGTACAGTTCGGCCGGGGGGGCGGCGGAGCCGGCCCGCAGGAAAGCCCGGACGCCGCGGCCCCGGTTCGCGCGACCACCGCGCTGTTCTGGCTGGCGCTGTCCGCCTGCGGCTCGACGCTGCTTCTGGCGATCACCAACCAGATGTGCCAGGAGGTCGCCGCCACGCCGTTCCTCTGGGTGTTGCCGCTGGCGCTTTACCTGCTCACCTACATCATCTGCTTCGACCGGCCCTTTCGGTTTCACCGCCGCGGGCTGATGGCCGCGGTGATGGTCCCCACCGCCTGCGCGGTGCAGGCGGCGGGACTGGCGCTGCCGCTCTGGGTCCACATCGCCGTCTACTCCGTCACGTTGTTTGCCTGCTGCATGGTGTGTCACGGGGAGCTGGCGCGCGCCAAGCCGGCGCCCGGCCGTCTGACGCTCTACTACCTGATGATCGCGGCCGGCGGCGCGCTCGGGGGAATTCTCACCGGCGTCGTCGCGCCCCGCGTATTTTCCGATTACGCCGAATTTCAACTGGGCCTGGCGGCCTGCTGCCTGCTCGCGATGGCCGGCTGTATCGCTCGGAAGAACCGCACAGGCAAGAATGCCTGTGCCACGGAGCGAGCGATGCTGTCCGGCCTGGGGATCGCGTTTCTGGCCACGTTGGTTTCCCTGTTCTCCGCCCACGGCAGCGGCGCCCTGGCACAGCGGCGAAATTTTTACGGCGTCCTGCGCGTCAGCGAAAGAAGCGATGAGAACGGGCCGAAGCGCGTGCTGACCCACGGGCGCGTGACCCATGGCTTCCAGTACACCGAGGGCGAAAAGCGCCGCTGGCCCACCACGTACTTCGGGCCGCACAGCGGCATCGGCCTGGCGCTCGAGCACCATCCGCGGCGCGAGGGCCGCCGCGTCGGAGTGGTGGGCCTGGGCGCCGGAACCATCGCCGCCTACGCGCGGCCCGGCGATTCGTTCCTGTTCTACGAAATCAACCCCGCGGTGACCGAGCTCTCCGAGCGGTATTTCACGTATCGAAAAGATGCGCGCGGCGCAACCGCCGTCATCGCGGGAGATGCGCGCGTAACGATGGAGCGGCAGGCCGCCGGCAACGACTTCCAGAATTTCGATGTGCTCGCGGTGGACGCCTTCAGCAGCGACGCGATCCCCGCCCACCTGCTCACCGCCGAGTGCGCCACCCTCTACCGGCAACACCTCCAGCCCGACGGCGTGCTGGCGCTTCACATCTCGAACCGGTCGCTGGACCTGGCGCCGGTGGCGCGGGCACTGGCCGCGCGGTTGGGCTGGCAGGCGCTGCGCATCCACTCCGGAAGCGTCACCAGAAACGGGACGAGCGAAGCCACCTGGGTGATTCTCACCAGCAACCGGGCCTTTCTGGACATCCCGGCGATCCGCAGCGCCACCAGCCCATGGTCGGACGCCGATCCGCCGCCGCTGCTTTGGACCGACGATTTCTCCAGCCTCTGGCGCGTCCTGAGGTATTAATCTTCCGTGGCACAGGCGGGAATGCCTGTGCTACACGGCGCGGAACTGGAGCGTGCGCTTCATGGGCGTGAAGTCGGTGAGATAAACGCTAAGGCCGTCGAGGCGCGGCTCGGCGCCGCGCACCTGCGTCCAGGTGTGGCGGCGGAAGCCGGGGCCGAAACTGACGCGCCGCCCATCCACTTCGTAGGCAGCGAAACCGCCGCGGAGGAGGTGGGCGTCTGTGACTCCTGAAACGGGCGTGAGCGCCTCGCCGGTCAGCCGCCCGCCCGGGCGCAGCGTAATCTCCACCGTGAGCGGCACCCGCTCGGCGCCGCTCACGGCCATCACCAGGTCGAAGCCGCTGTCGCGCTCCTGGATTTCCGCCGTCGAGCGCAGGCGGAAAATGTTGGTGCGGGCGCGGCGGGCGTGAGGCATGGCCGCCCAGTCGCCGTCGGCGCGCCGGTCTTGCGGCTCCAGCGGTTGCACGTAGTCGCCCACCAGGTCCTGCTCGATCCGGTAGACGGGTCCGCGCTTCTCGAGCGCGCCCAGAAACTGCGCCTTGCCGAAGAAGCCGCTGGCGAAACGCACCGCCTCGATGACCGCGCCGCCGTTGCGAAACGAAAAGAAGCGCGAGTGGCCGCCGAGGATGGTGGCGTCCCGGCCGCCGCGGCGGATGTGCGCCAGCCCGGCCAGCGGGTAGAATTTCTCGTAGTCATCGGGAAGCGCCTGCCGCGGCGTCACGTCCCGGCGCAGCTCCGGCATTTCCAGCATATAGATCAGCTCGCCGCCGAGTTCGGCGGTGTGGCGGCGCTCGATTTCGTCGGCCATCGCCGAGAAGCGGCCGTTGCCGTCGTGCCGGCCGAGGAAGCGGTAGGCCCGGTAGTAGTTGCGCGCGGTGGCGCGCTGGAACCGGTCCTGGCGCCGCGAGATATCGGTGACCACTTCGCCGCCGGGGCGTGTCAGGTAGAGCATGGCCTCCAGATTCTTCCGCACCGGCTCGAACAGCGCCGGCCGGTCAAGCATGCGGCCGGCGGTAACGAGCACGTTGTCGGTGATCGGGTTGTAGACGCCGGTGCTCCGCTCGTTGTACTGCGCTTCGGCATCGAGGTCCATGCCTTCGGCCAGCCACTGGTCAACGCGCGCCTCAATGCGGCCGCGAAGGCGCGAATCGGGAAAGAGCTTGTGGCAGCGGGCCAGCGCGCCCACCACCACCCAACGGTGGTTCGGTGTGTGAATACCGCCGGCAATCAGGCCGTCGGCTCCCCGACGGATGAAGGCTTCGATCGCGGCCTCGAGAGGCCGCAGCTCCGGCGACCGGTTCGCGCGCAGAAGAAGCAAGGTGACCGCCACCGGTTCAAGCACAAACGCCAGGTCCGGAGGCGAGCCGAAGTTGGTGATGGGCAGATCCACCGTCCCGTCGGCGTGCTGCGCGCCGCGCAGGCTGTTGGCCGCTTTCACCATCCGCGCCAGCAACTCCGGGCTGCGG
>JBKKAI010000661.1:0-4573 GCA_046714815.1 Terriglobia bacterium
GGGACGAACCGCTCGAGGATGCCCCTGGAAGCCGGGCTGATGCAGCTTGGGTTAACCACATTGCTCGCGACGCAGGGGCGTCCGGAAACGTCCAGCATCGGCCGGAGGGTGAGAGGGTCATTGGGATTGCGGACGGGGTTGGGGTTGGTGGGGGTGACGAGATGGGTGAAGTTGCCCGCGCGCTCCGCCGCCGAGGGCACGAACGTCTGCGACGAGCCCGTTTCCGGCCGGTTCTCCAGCCTCTGGTAGTAGCCGAAGGCGAACAGCTTGTCCCGCTTGATCGGCCCCCCCGCAGCGACGCCGAACTGGTTCTGTCTCGTCTGAGGACGCCGAGGCTGAAAGAACCTGCGCGCGTTCAGCTTGTCGTTGCGCAGAAACTCCCAGGCCGAGCCGTGAAACTGATTGGTGCCCGCCTTGGATGTGACCGAGACCTGGCTGCCCGAGTTGTTGCCGTATTCCGACGTGAAGTTGTGGGTCTGAATGCGGATCTCCTGGACCGCGTCGGGCGGAGGCACGTTCATCCCCGTGGTTTGCCCGAAGTGCGTGAAGTTCGCGCCGTTGAAGGTGAAATTGTTGCTGACCGAGCGGCCGCCATTGACGCTCATGTTCGGGCCCGCCCGGGTGTCACCGGGTTCCTGCGGCGCGACCACTTCCGTGATGCCGGGAATAATGCGCGCCAAAGCGATCACGTTCCGGCCGCTGAGCGGAAGGTCCGTGACCCGGCGATCATCCACCAGGCCGGAGAGCGTCTGGCTGGTGGTGTTCACCAGGGTCGCGGTGCTCGAGACGGTGACCTCGGTTTGGAGCGAGCCCACCTTGAGCGTCGCATCCAGCCGGAGATTTTCGCCCGCGGTCAGGCGGACGCCTCCCTGGACCTGCTTCTCGAAGCCCTGGGACGCGATAGCGACCTCGTACACTCCGGGCGGCATGGCGAGCAGGTTGTAGAATCCGGTGCTGTCCGACTTCGTGGACCGGGTGAGTTGCTGCCCGGTCAAAACCGCCAGGATATCCGCGCCGGGCAGGGTGGCGCCGGATGGATCTCTGACGTACCCGCTGATGCTGCCCGCCACCTGGGCATTCAACGTAGATGCAACGAAGAATGCCAGCACGCGGAGGTTCCGCATAGTTCGCACGTCCATTTCGTCCCTCCTGTTACGAAGACAGGTATCAACCGCTCGTGGGAGTGGCCTTCCCGGCGATTTGCGCGATCCGCTCGCCATGCACGTCGGTGAGGCGCATGTGGCGGCCGTTGAAGAAATACGTTAAGCGCTGGTGGTCAATCCCCATCAAGTGCAGGACCGTAGCGTGGAAGTCGAAAACAGTGATGGGCTGTTTGACCACTTTGTACCCAAACTCGTCGCTCTGGCCGATGATCTGCCCGCCCTCGATCCCGGCGCCGGCCATCCAGAAGCTGAAGGCGTGGGGGTTGTGGTCGCGTCCGACGCCGCGCTGGGAAATCGGCATGCGGCCGAACTCGGTGTGCCAGATCACCAGCGTTTCATCGAGCAGGCCGCGGCGTTTCAGGTCCGTCATCAGGCCGGTAATCGGTTTGTCCACCTCCAGCGCGTGCTGGCCGTGGTTGTCCACGATGCTGTTGTGGGCGTCCCAGGTGTCCACGGTGTCGTTGACATAAGCGCCGCTCCAAAGCTGGACGAACCGCACGCCCCGCTCGACAAGCCGCCGCGCCAGCAGGCACTGGCGGCCAAACGGCTCCGTTGCCTTTTCGCCCAGGCCGTAGAGGCGCTTGGTCTCCTCCGTTTCACGGGAGAGATCCACCGCTTCGGGCGCGCAGCCCTGCATGCGGTAGGCGAGTTCATAAGAGGCGATGCGCCCGGCCAGATCGCTCGCGCCGGGGAATCGCTCTTCGTGCTGTTGGTTGAGCCGGAGCAAGTGGTCGAGACGTTTCCGCTGCTCCGCGGGTGTGACGTACGCCGCCGGGGGCTGCAGGTCAAGAATCGGGTCCCCACTCGAGCGGAACACCGTACCCTGGTAGGCCGCCGGCAGGTAGCCCGCGCCCCAGTTGTTGGGTCCGTTAAAGGGGCCGCCGCGATGGTCGTAAATCACGACAAAAGCCGGCAGGTTCTGGTTCTCGGTCCCGAGCCCATAGGCTACCCACGCGCCGTAACTGGGAGAGCCGGGTGTCAGCGCGCCGGTGTTCCATTCGAAGTGCGAGATCGAGTGGTCGTTCGAGCGGCCCACGGCGGAGCGGACCAGCGCGAGGTCGTCCACCATGGTCGCCATGTGCGGGAAGAGCTCGGAAACATCCATTCCCGAACTGCCGTACTTCTGGAACTTGTACGGACTGCGCATGATTGGACCCGGATACCCTTGCTGGACCTGAACGTCCCGTTCACCCGGCAAGGGCTGGCCGTGATACCTGTCCAGCGCAGGCTTGGGATCGAACGTATCAATGTGACTTACGCCGCCGCACATGAAAAGCGAAATCACGTTCTTGGCGCGCGGCTTGAAGTGCGCGGGCTTGGGTGTGTATGGTGACGTGACGCCGGGGACGTTCTCGCAGCCATCGGCGGCCAGCAGTCCGTCCTGGTTCAGCAGATAGGCCAGCGCCAGACCGCCGATTCCTTCTCCAGCGCGGAACAGAAAGTCGCGCCGGGAACCATAGCGCGGCCTGGTGTGGGGAGCCAGTTTATTGGACATATTTATTGGACATAGAGTTTATTGGACATAGAGGAATTCATTCAGATTCAGGATGACGTTACAGAGGTCGGTTAGCGCTCGCAGGTCCGGGTCGCCCTGGGCCAGACCAGCGCCGGGCGCTGGCTGTGGCGGCTTGGCCGCGTGATGGGCCCGCTGCTCTTTGAGGAAACGCAGGTTGTCGGCCATCTCACGGGGCGTCGGGTCACGGCTCAGCGCGAAGTGGTAAGCGGCCTTCACCTGCGATTCCGGCTCCTGCCCCGCCGTCTGCCGGACACGGGAGGCAAAGTGCCGGGACTGCAGCAGCACGAACTCGTTATTCAGCAGCGTGAGGGCCTGGGTCGGGACGGTGGTGCTGTTACGGCGCTCGCAGGTGACCATCGTGTCCGGCTGGTCGAAGACCTCGAACATGGGAAACTTTCGCGCCCGCTTCCAGTACGAGTAGATGCTGCGCCGCCAGGTGGAAGGCTCCTACTTGGTCAGCAGCCACTTGCCGACCCGCTTCACCTCTTCATGTACGGAAGCAGGCAGCGAGGGGAAGAACGGAGGCCCGCCGGCCTCCGTGTTTAGTTGGCCGCTCGTCGAAAGAATGAGGTCGCGGACGATCTCGGCCTCCACGCGCCGCATCGGGAAGCGCCATAGGTAGATGTTGTCAGGGTCCTTCTCAAAGTTCGCCGGCGGATTGAAGCTCGCCGCCATTTGGTAGGCCTGCGAGGTCAGGATCAGGCGATGCATCGGTTTGGTGCGCCATCCCTGGCGGACGAACTCGGTGGCGAGCCAATCGAGCAGTTCGGGGTGAGACGGGAGGGCTCCCATGCGGCCGAAGTTGCTCGGGTTGCTTGCGATGCCGCGTCCGAAGTGGTGCTGCCAGATGCGATTGACCATTACCCGGGCGGTGAGCGGGTTGTCGGGCGAAACGATCCATTCGGCGAGCGCCCGCCGCCGCCCGCTCGAGCGGCGGCCGTTAGCCAGCGGGGAAATATTGGCCGGACCGCCGCCGGTGATGACGGACAGGTATCCTGGCTCAACGAGCTTGCCTTTACCCGGCTCGGACATCGCCGGGAAGTAAAGCGGCGGCGGATTGTAGGGCTTGCCGGCCTGGGGTACGAAGCTGCCCTCGAAGTCCACTTTGATGCGTTTGGCCGTAGTACCGGGTATCGGCTCGTCGCCCGGACCATCGGGCGTGAACCGGTAGTCGCCGTCGCGGACGCCGGCCGACACCTGCGGCCGCTTCGGAAGCTGGCTGGTCAGCTCGCGGAGTTGTTCATCCAGCCTCGCGCGCTTTGTCTGATCGGCCTCGCTCAGGTTCAAAAGGCGCGTCCTGGGATTACGAACCGAGAGGACCTGCGCCGCCAGCAGCTTCTGCCCCGGCGTCCGCTGTTCTTCAGGAGTGCGGACCGCGATCTGAACGTCCTCCGGGAAACTCTTCAGCTTTTCTTCAATGAAGGCCGCGTTGCGGTAGGGCTCCTCGATCTGCCGGATCTGCTCGCGGAGCGGCCGCAATTGGGCCTCGATTTCGGTCTTGCGCGCCTCGTAAGCAGCCGCTTCCCCGGCCGGGAGCAGCGGATGATCGTAGTCAATAACGGGGAAGAAAATCCCCATCATCCGGTAATAGTCCGCCTGCGATATGGGATCGAATTTGTGGTCATGGCACCGCGCGCAGGCGACCGTCAACCCCAGGAACGCCCGCGAGGTGGTGCCGATCATATCGTCCAGGTAGTCGTAGCGGTAGTGCGGGTTCTGCTTCTCGCGGAACAGCACGCGCGGGCCGATCCGGTGGAAGCTGGTGGCAATCAGGGTGTCGTCGCTGACCTCGTCCAGTTCGTCGCCGGCGACTTGCTCCCGGATGAACTGATCGTAAGGCTTATCCTGGTTGAAAGCCTGGATAACGTAGTCGCGGTAGCGCCAGGCGTTGGGA
>JBKKAI010000662.1:0-9684 GCA_046714815.1 Terriglobia bacterium
GGCGGCGCTCACCGTCTACGACATGTGCAAGGCGCTGGACCGTTCGATGGAAGTGACTTCGCTCTGCCTGCTGGAAAAAACCGGCGGGCGCAGCGGCCCGTATCGAAAGCGGAGGGAATAACGTGGCCGTCAAAATCATGCTGGTGGACGACAACCCGCTGGTCCTCGACCTGCTGCGCCGGGGCCTGGAGCCGTACGCCAAGGTGGATGCGATGACCGACGGCACCGACGCGCTGCTGAAGGCGCTGGAGGCCCCGCCCGACCTGGTGATCAGCGACTACCGCATGCCCGGCGTGGACGGCCGCCAGTTGCTGGAAAAGCTGAAGAGCAAGCCCCAAACGTCGAAAGTCCCCGTGGTGTTGATCGCCAGTAAGAGCGACGTGGACGAGAAGCTGCAGGTGGTGGCCGACCAGGTGGAGGAATTCTTCATCAAGCCGTTCTTCATCAAGGACCTGGCCAAGCGCGCCAAGCGCATCATTGACCGCGTCCACCTCGAGAAGATGCAGCGCGAGGCGGCCTCCAGTGGCGGCGGCAGCGGCTTCACCGGCCGCCTGAGCGACATGGGCATCATGGACCTGTTCCAGACCCTGGAGATGGGACAGAAAACGTGCGCGCTCACCGTCATCGGGCCCGGCGATTCGGAAACCGCCGTCCTCTACTTCACCGACGGCCGCATCAACCACGCGGTGATGAACGACAAGAAGGGCGACACGGTCGTGAACCAAATCGTGCGCTGGAATGAAGGCGCCTTCCAGATTGATTTCAACGCGCGCAGCAGCGAGGAAACCACCACCGGCAGCACGCAGAGCATGCTGATGGAGGCCCTCCGCCTGATGGACGAAGAGCACAAGTGAAGTGCGCGCCGCCGTCCTGACCGTCAGCGATTCTTCTTACAACGGCAAGCGGCCGGACCAAACCGGGCCGGAAGTGGCCTCGCGGCTGCGCGCGCTCGGATGGGAAGTGCTCGACACCGGCGTGGCGCCGGACGAGATCGGCGAAATCCGGCGGGCGCTTGAAAGCTGGGCGGCGCGCGATGATCTGGACGCAATCTTCACCGCCGGCGGCACCGGCGTCGCACCGCGCGACGTAACGCCGGAGGCCACCCGCGCCGTCATCGAGCGCGAGGTGCCGGGCCTAGCCGAGCTGATGCGCGCCGAAGGGCTGAAGAGCACGCGCCGCGCCGTCCTTTCCCGCGCCGTCGCCGGCATCCGCGGCGGCAAGCTCATCCTGAACCTGCCGGGCAGTCCGCGCGGCGCCCTCGAGTCGCTCGACGCCGTGGCCGACCTGTTGCCCCACGTCGTCGAGCTTCTTCACGGCCGCCCCTCCCCGCACTGAGGACCCCAGCCGTATGGATGAGGAGTACGGGCTCGGAGGGGAATAGCATGATTCTGGGTGCGCATCCGCGGCAACCACCGGCGCGAGGCGCCCGTCCCCGAACTGCCTCGGCGGCATGGCTGATGGGCAACTCACGGAAGGCGCTTGCCAAGGGCCTATTGGTGATTCGACAATGGATCGGACTGCGAAGGAACTTGGATGCCCGATCCCAAGACCAAGAGCCGTTTGAAATATCGCCTAAGGAGCACAACCTGTGACTAAAGACCTGATCTCTTCCGACCCTGCGATCATGATGGGAAAGCCGGTGGTCGCCGGGACCCGAATCACGGTGGAATTGATCCTTGAAAAACTGGCAGCCGGCGAGCCAATGGAGCAGATTCTCGACGCCCACCCGAACCTGAGGGAGGAGGGCATCCGGGCCGCGCTGGCCTTTGCCGCCGCAGCCTTGAGAGCAGATGTACGCCGATAAGGATTTCGGCGAACTTGTCTTCCGGCAGAGGCTCCTTGCTTCGGGGGTCATACTCATCCGCCTGGCCGGTTTGTCCCCCGAAAGCAAAGCGGAAATCGTCGCCGAGGTGATCGGCCTGCGCGCCGCAGAATTGATAAACGCATTTACTGTTGTTGCCCCCGGTTCGGTTCGCATCCGGAGGGCGCGTGGATGAGCCGAACGGGATGCCGTTGGCGGAGCGAGTGAACCGAGTCATCTCTTGGGCGCTCTCATTCCTGATTGTCATCCCGCTGTTCATGGTGCTGATGCGGCTGCTGAACCGGACGCGCATCCGCGGCAAACACCACCTGCAGAACGCGCCGCTGCCGCTGATGTTCGTCTCCAACCACGTCACGATCCTCGACGATGGCCTGGTGGATACGCTGGTGTTTCCGCCGCGCGCGGTGTGGGAATACGATTTCCTGCCGTACCACGTCCCCGAGGAGCGGAATTTTTTCAGGGGCGCGGCGCTTAGCTGGTTCATGCGCCGCATGAAGTGCATCCCGATCCGCCGCGGCGAAGGCGTCTTCCAGCCGGCGGTCGCGCGCGTGATCGAGGCGCTCCGGGCCGGTGGCTGCGTGCGCATCTTCCCCGAGGGCACCCGCACGCGCAGCGGCGGCCTGCGGCACGGCCGTCCCGGCGTGGGCCGCGTGCTCTACGAGACCGGCGTGACGGTGGTGCCCTGCCATCACCGCGGCATGGAGAAGATACTGCCCATCGGCTCGCGCTTCCCGCGCATCGGCCAGCACGCCGAAATCTCGATCGGCGCGCCATTCCGCATTGACGACTTCCGTTCCCTGCCCAACACCCCGGAAACGTGGCAGAAAATTTCCGACCACCTCATGCAGCGCATCGCCGATTTGCAGTAAGCGCGTGTGCTAGACTTTTGAATTGAGCATGAGTTTCCGCGGGACATTCCTGATTCTGGCGATGGCCATGTCCACCTCGGCGGCGGTGGGGGCGCAGACGCGGCCGTCGCCCGCGCCGCGTGTTCCGGTGGACCGGCTGCCGGCCCCGAACCTTCCGGTCGCGGGCCTGCCCTGGCCCGAAGGATTGGGAAGGAAAGAAGCGCTCACCGGCCATATCGCCGCGATTGATCAGGACCAGATGATGGTGAAATCGCTCGACCTTGGCGAAATCCTGTTCTGGGTGGATTCGAAGACCATCGTGCGCGTGGACAAGTTCGCGCTGGCGCTGAGCGACCTGCGCATCGGCGACCCGGTGGCGGTGAGGCTGAAAAAAATCAAGGGACGCGGCCCGTACGCTACCGAGATTCTGCCGCACCCGGACGTGCGTCACCGAAAAGAGCGCGGCCCGCCGGCCGCGGATTCCGGCGCTTCCACCGGCGGCCACAGCACGTTCATTCCGCCCGACACGCCCGCGCCGCCTCTGCCCGGCGCGGGGGAGCCAAACGCGGCGAAACCCGCCGACGCCGAACCCGAGGTGTTCCCCGCCCTGCCCAAGGGCGCCAACGGCGTGGTGGGAACGGTGACCGCGGCCGATTCCGGCTCGCTCGAGCTGCGCGACCCGAAGAACCAGACGCAAAAGGTGCTGGTGACCGGGGTGACCGTCTACAAACGCCACGGCAGTAACACCATTACGGCGGCGGCGAAACCGGGTGACCGCGTCGCCGTCACCGGCGACCGCCTCGACAGCGGCGAATGGATCGCGCGGGAAGTCCACGTCCAAGGGGCGGCGTCCAAAGGCCAAGGGGAAGAACCGCAACTCGCGGCGGGCACGATAACCCCGCGCGACGGCGTCGCCCGCTTTACCGGAAGCATCGCCTCGCTCGGCAACGAAGAGGTCCGCGTGCAGACGCCGGCGGGCGAGCGTGTAGTGATCATCACCGGCGTCACCGAGGTGCGGCGCATGGGCATCCGCGGCAACTTCGCGTCGCTGCGGAAGGGCGACCAGGTCAGCGTCACCGGCGACGTGCTAGAGGGCGGCGTCGTGCTGGCGCGCGAGATCACTGTCACCAAACTCGCGGGCTCGTAGTACGATTCCATCGTGGCACAGGCATTGCTGCCTGTGCGCCTACGTAGCACATGCGCCTGTCAGGGACAGGCCAGGGGGCCATAGCCGCGATGAGCCAACGCCCGATCCGCCTCGCCGCGCTTTTCTGCTGCTTCCTCTTGCTGAGCTGCAGCCTGTTCGCCCAGGGCATCGCACAGACGCTGGCGGGCGGCGGTGCGCCTGGGTTCTGCGGCGAGCGGACGCCGGCCGTCAGCGCCTGTCTGCAGTCACCGGTGGGGATCACGTTTGACCCGGCCGGCAATCGCTATGTGGCCGACACGGCCAATCACCGCGTCCGCGTGATTACCGCCGGCGGCATTATCATCACCATGGCCGGTACGGGAACGGCCGGTTTTTCCGGCGACAATGGCGCGTCCAACCGCGCCAGCCTGCGCGAGCCGACCGGCGTCGCCTTCGACGTGAACAACGGCGACCTTTATGTGCTGGACGCCGGCAACAACCGCATCCGCAGGATTACGGCGGCCGGCATCATCACCACGATCGTTGGGGACGGTACGGCCGGCTTCAGCGGCGACCGCGGTCCGGCCGGCTCGGCGCGCATCAACACCGCCGGCACGCGCGCCGGCATCTTCTTGGGGCCCGGCGGGCTTTACATTACCGACACAGGCAACAGCCGCATCCGCAGGATTGACTCCACCGGAACGATCGTCACGGTGGCCGGCTCGGCCTCCACCGGCTACGGCGGAGATAATTTCTCCGCGACCGCTGCCCTGCTGAACAGGCCCACCGGAGCGGTGGCTGTGGACTCCAACACCAATATTTACTTCGCCGATACCGGCAACTCGCGCGTTCGGCGAGTGTCGCCGCTGGGAATCATCACTACGGTGGCCGGCACTCAGCTCTCCGGGTTCGCCAACGACGGCGGACCGGCCACCTCGGCGCTGCTGAACCGGCCCGAGGGCGTGGCCGTTGACCGGCTGGGCCAGCTTTTCATCGCCGACACCGGCAACAACCGCATCCGCCAGGTGGCCCCGAATGGCGTCATCACCACTATGGCCGGCGGTGGGTCGCTGGCCACCGGCGAAGACGAAGTGTCCACCAACCTTCTGCTCCGCGAACCGACCGGCATCGCCGCTGACCGCCACGTCCTGCTGGTGGTAAATACCGCGAGCAGCCGCGTACTGCGCATCTTCGGCGCTTACGCGCGGCCGGGCCTGGTCAGCGTGAACCCGAACCGGCTGGAGTTCCGCGCCTTTCTGGGCGGTGAGAATCCCGATCCCGCCGGCCTCCTGCTGGGCAGCCCGGACCTGATCGAATTCGGATTCAGCGCACGGGTCGCTTCCAGCAGCGGCAACTGGCTGAGCCTCCGCCCGCTGGCGGGTTACACGCCGGTCTCTTTTCGAGTGGGCGTCGACATAGCGGGGCTGGCGGCGGGCGACCACGACGGCAGCATCACCTTTACGCTGCCGCGCGCCACCAACTCCCCGATCACCATGCCGGTACGGCTCACCATCGTCAACCTGCCGCCGGCGCTGGCGGTGCGCCCCGACCAGCTTTTCTTTTCCGCCGTGCAGGGCGTCAACC
The DNA here is from genome assembly GCA_046714815.1 of Terriglobia bacterium. Taxonomy (GTDB): domain Bacteria; phylum Acidobacteriota; class Terriglobia; order JAJPHL01; family JAPKYU01; genus JBKKAI01. Next base: position 5,381 of record JBKKAI010000662.1, read on the forward strand.
CGCCGGGCCAGGTCATCCGCATCAGCAATGATGGCGGCGGCGCGCTGGCGTGGACAGCCGTGGTGGCGCAGATCGGTCCACGGCAGGCCGATTGGCTTCGGCTCGCTTCTAACGCCGGTATAGGAAGCACGCCGCTCGGCGTCACAGTAAATTCGGCGGCGCTCGCGCCCGGTTCTTATCAAAGCGGCATCATCGTGGGCAGCAGCACAAGAGAAATCCGGCGCATCCCGGTGTCGCTGCAGGTGACGGCGGCAACCGCGGTACTGCAGACCAGCCAGTCCGGGCTGATCTTCACCGCGGTGGAAGGCTCCGGCTCGATCCCCACGCGGAATTTCAACGTGATCAATGCCGGCTCGGGAACGCTGAACTGGACCGCCGAAATTCGCGCGATTTCCGGCGGCAACTGGCTGAGCGTGGCGCCGGCCTCCGGGATGAGCACGGCCGCGCAGGCGCCGCCTCAGGTTGTGTTCACCGCCAACGCCACCGGGCTGCGCGCCGGCGCTTACACGGCGTTGGTGCGGGTGTCCGCCACGGGAGCGGCGGGGTCGCCGCAGTTCGTCAATACGGTGCTCAACGTGCTGCCGCCGGGCGCCACGCCGCCGCCGCAACCGTCGCCCTCCGGCCTGCTTTTCCTGGCCTCGGTGGGAGGCGCGCGCCCGGCTTCGCAGGTGGTGCGCGTTTTCGCCGGCGGCGCGGCGGCCGTCAGCTTCCAGGCCTCCACCACCGAAATTGACAGTCAAGACTGGCTGGACGTGGACCCCGCCGGCGGCACGGCGTCGGCCACCACGCCCACTGTGATGAATGTCAGCGTGGACCAGAGCGGGCTGCAGGCGGGCAGCTACCGCGGCACCGTCAATGTCGCGCTGACCGACGGCAGCACTCGCTCGGTCAACGTGCTGTTAGTGGTCGCGGCCGCGGGGACCACGTTCTCGCAGGATACTTCCGCCGCCCCGGAGCCCGGCGGCCATTCCGCCGCTGCCGGGCGCCAACCCGCTGCGGCTGCGCCGGGCGGCCAACCCGCCCTGGTTGCTGCCGACTGCACGCCCACCCGCCTGGCCGCCGTACACACCGCGTTGGTCAGCAACTTTTCTTCACCTGTTGGCTGGCCGATCCCGCTGGTGGTGCGTGTGACCGATGATTGCGGCGGCACGCAGACCACCGCCGCGGTGGTCACCACCTTCTCCAACGGCGACTCGGCCATCTCCATGGCCAACCTCAGAAATGGCCAGTACAGCGGCACCTGGACGCCGAGTTCGTCGGCGTCCGCCGTCACCATCAACAGCTCGGCGGTGGTGAGCGGCCTGGCGCCGGCCACCGCGCAGATCAGCGGCGGCATCGGCGCAAACAACGTGCCCCTGGTGTATCGCGGCGGCGCGGTGCACGCGGCCAGCTACGCCCGCGGTGCGCCGCTCGGTCCCGGCTCGATCTTCTCGGTATTCGGCAGCAACCTGGCGCCGGCGCAGTTTTTCGCTTCCGCCATCCCGCTGCCGCGTGAACTGGGAGGGCTTTCGGCCACGATGGGCAACTTCGACGTTCCGCTCTACTTCAGCAGCACCGGCCAGGTGAACGCGCAGGTGCCGTTCGATCTGCCCATCAACAGCAACACGCAGCTCGTGATCAAGATCGGAAACGCCTATACAGTGCCCGAGAACATCAGTATCGCCGCGGTGCAGCCCGGCATCTTCACGCTGAACCAGAGCGGCACGGGACCGGGCGCGATTCTCGACGCGCAGGGGGCGCCCAATTCCGCGGCGAACCCGGCGCGTCCCGGCGCTGTCATCCAGATCTTCGCCACCGGGTTCGGCGAGACAACCCCCCGCGTGCCCGCCGGCGACCGCTCTCCCTCTTCCCCGCCCGCCACTGTCGTCCGGATCGTAACGGCGACCGTGGATGGGATCAATGCGCCGGTTCATTTTGCCGGCCTGGCGCCGACCTTCGTCGGACTCTACCAGGTGAACGTGCAGATTCCGGCCGGAGTCCGCGCCGGCGAGGTCAACCTGTTGCTCACCCAGGACGGCGCCGAAAGCAACATCGTCACCGTCTTCGTACAGCCGTGACAGGAAGGGCTGGCCTCGAAACCATGCGGCGACTGCTGATTCTTTTTCTGACCGCCGGCGTCCTCTGCGCGCCGGCTCGGAGCTTAAGCTTCGCGCCACAGCCTGTACCGCTCGATTGGCAGAAAATCGGCGACGAGGCGGTCGAGAATCTGCGCGCTTACATCCGTTTCGATACGCAGAACCCGCCGGCCAACGTCGGCGCCGCCGCCGGCTTTCTGCGCCGGCTTCTGGAGAAAGAGGGCCTGGCGGTGCGTCTGTATGAATCGGCGCCGGGCAAGGTGAATCTGCTGGCGCGGCTCGAAGGCCGCGGACGCGGCAAGCCCATCCTGCTGCTGAATCACCTCGACGTGGTGCCGGTAGACGCGGCGCGATGGAAAGTGCCGCCGTTTGGCGCCGTCGTCCAGGACGGAAAAATCTGGGGCCGCGGCGCGATGGATATGAAGGGCCTGGGGATGATCGAGTTGATGGCGCTGGTGGCGTTGAAGCGCGCCGGAGCCACGCTTGACCGCGACATCCTGTTCCTGGCCACCGCCGACGAGGAAACGGGCGGCCAGATGGGCGCGCAGTGGATGATCAAGAACCACTACGCCGAACTCGACCCCGAGTACGTGATTGACGAGGGCGGCTTCGGCACGCGTGACGTACTGGCGCCCGGCCGCGCCGTCTACGGAGTCTCGGTCGCCGACAAGCGGCCGCTTTGGGTGCGCGTCACCGCGCAGGGCACGTCCGGGCACGGCTCGCAGCCCATTGCCGACAACGCCAATGTCATTTTGATGAACGCGCTGGCGCGCATACTGGACCGGCCGCAGCCGGCCGCGGAGATTCCGCTGGTGCGCCTGATGCGGCAGAAGTTGGGCGGCGCGCTGGCGGAGAACAAGTTCACCAACGCTATCCAGCGCAATACCATTTCGCTCACCGCGCTGCGGGCCGGCGTGGGCGATCCGCCCAAGGCCAACGTGATTCCGTCGCGCAGCGAGGCGATTCTGGATTGCCGGCTGCTTCCCGGACAATCGCCCGAGGAGTTCCTGCGCGCGCTGAAGGCCGCCGCCGCAGAACCGCGGATCGAGATGGAAGTGATCTGGCTGTCGGAGCCGAACCTGATCAGCTCCACCGAAAAGCCGTTGTACGCCGCCATCGAGCGCGTCCTCCAGCGCCACACGCCCGGCGCGCTGGTGGCGCCGATCATGGTTCCTTACGGCACCGACGGCAACGCTTTCCGCAACCGCGGCGCCACCGTGTATGGGCTGACGCCGATGGTGGTGGACCTGGCTGTGCTTTCCTCCATGCACAGCGACCAGGAACAGATCCCGCTCGATGAATTCCGAAAGGGCCTGCGCATCCTGCACGACATCCTGGTGGAGTTCGCGGGGACGAAGTGATGGAGACGCGCCCGTCCACTTACGGCGTTTCTCATTACATTCATGGGAACAACCCCGAGGAGCAGGCGCGGCTCTCGCTGCTGAACAGCCTGCTGAACGATGCCGAGATGCGCGAGATGGGCATCCGCGCGGGCGATCGCATTCTGGAAAGGGGCAGCGGCCTGGGACAGTTCGCGCGGGCGATGGCCCGCGACGCCGGCCCGTCGGGACGCGTGGTGGGCATCGAACGCGACAAGCAGCAGATCGCCGAGGCCGAGCGCAAGGCGCGCGCGGCCGGCGAGGCCGACTTGGTCGAAGTGCGAGCCGGTGACGCGATGGCCCCGCCGCTCCGCGACGACGAGTGGGGGACCTTTGACGTAGCCCACGCGCGCTTCCTGCTCGAGCACGTGCCCGACCCGCTGGCCGTGGTGCGCGTGATGGCCCGCGCCGTGCGCCCCGGTGGCCGCATCGTTCTCTGCGACGACGACCACGATATCCTGCGCCTGTACCCCGAGCCGGCCGGCTTCTGGCCGGTGTGGCATGCCTACATGCGCACCTACGACCGGCTGGGCAACGATCCCTACATCGGGCGAAGGCTGGCCGCGCTGCTGCGCGAAGCCGGCGCCACGCCTTCCCGCGCCACCTGCGTTTTCTTCGGAAGCGTCGAGGGTCATCCGACTTTCCCGGTCGTGATCGAGAACATGGCCGGCATCATCGCCGGCGCGCGTGAGGCGATTCTCGGCGGCGGCCTGCTCGACGCCGCCTCGTTCGACAACGCGCTTGCCGCCCTGCGCGCCTGGCAATCAACGCCCGGCGCCGCCCTCTGGTACTCCCTCTGCTGGGCCGAAGCCACCCGCTGAACGCCGGCGCGGCGTGTTAGCCCTTATTA
>JBKKAI010000663.1:0-3653 GCA_046714815.1 Terriglobia bacterium
CCACAAGATTGCCGGCCAGCCGCTCGGCGATCTCGCGAATCCTCGGCAGTGGGACCGGTCCCGCCATTCTCTTTTCAAATCCAGCGAACAATAAAAAAGTGGGCTCGCGCCCACTGTTAAGGTCCGACCTGCCGCAACCGTTGCGGGGAACAACATACAGAGTAGCCCAGACACGCGCAAAAATCAAGACCGCGGCAGGAGGCAGGAGGCACAGGGAGGCAGATGGAACCTGGGAACTTACTTCGTGGCGCGAAGGGCGGCCAGCGAGCGCAAAAGCTCGGCCCACTCCTTCGGGTCTTTCTTGGTGGCAAAGGGGCGGGACAGGTCGCTGTAAAAAGCCAGGATGTGAGCGCGCGTCTCGGGCGGTATCCCGGCGAACTGCCGCCCCGCGTGTTTCTCGATCAGCTTGGCGTAGGCTTCGTCGGCCAGCGAGTAGGCGCCGCCGCTCACCGCCTCCCCGGTGTCGAAATTGCGGTTGGGCAGGCGAAGACGGCCGGCCGCGGCTTGATCGAGCAGTTCCCGGTAGTGCTTTGCGGTGGCCTCGAAGTTGGCCAGGAACAACCGCTCGACCTCCGGCCCGGGAGGCTTGAAAGCGAGCGCTTTGAACGGGCCGATCTTCGGCATCACGCGGAAGAAGAAAGCCAGCAGCTTCGCTCCGAACCCTGGTTTTTGATACTCGCTTCCCCACTGCTTTTCATACTCCTTCCGCGACAGGCGGAACAGGAATTTTTCGCGGCGGGCGCCCGGCGCGCGCTGGGTGATCTCCTCTTTTCGCGTCTCCCAGGCCACCTTGGTCATCTGCGGAATCACGGTGCTGACCGCGCGGCGGTAGCTGCCCAGCGCCAGATCCAGGCTGAGAAAGACGTCTTTCATCTCCAGGCCGTAGGTCTTAAGGAAGGCGCGCTCCAGGACCGGCTTTGAAACCTTGAACCCGATGAAGTCGCGATAGGCTTCCGGCGCGTAATTGCCGCGCGCCACCTGCACCACGTCGAACCCGAACTCGGTTTTGAGGTGTCCGGACGGGCTTTCGGCGTAGGTGACTTCGTTTCCGTGCTTGGCGCGCAGCTTGGGATAAGCGATCGGCACGGCGCGGTTCACCAGCGGATGGCCATGGTTATCGGCGGGATGATGGGCGAGCGCGCCGAGGGCGAAAGCGTACTCTTCCAGCGTCTGCGATTCGTCGAGCAGAGCTTCAATGAAGTCCCCGGCGCGAACGTAGTGCACCAGGTCGGTGAAGAACCGGCTGCCGAACGGGTAGTAGCCCATGTCCTGGATCAGGCAGCCGCCGTACGCATGCGCGTGCGCCTCGCGCAACTGTTCGGGCGTGGCCGCAGGGAAGCGCTTGCGCAACATCGGCTCGATGTGCGAATCCCACGCCGAATCCACCATCGCTTCGTGCGCCAGCACGGCATAGGCCCGCGCTTGCTGCGCGCCGGCGGCCATCAGGAAGAACAGGAGTAAGAAAGAAAGCCACCGGCTGCGGAGGCGGACCATACTTCCAGTATAGATGAAGGCCGCCGCCCACGTTCTATAGGGTGGCCTTTCAGGAGGGTGGCCTCGGGTGGTCTTGGTGGTTTCGGTGGTCTCGCTCCAGATGGATTGCGGGATACTGTCATGCTAGACTTGGCTAGATTTTCATCTTTTTTGCCAGGGCAGTACAAAAGGGACGCGGAACCATGGCCCGAAACGCGCTTCGGCTGATCTTCCTGCTCGCTCTTGCCTCGAACGTCTGCTTCTGCCAGACCGCAACCGTTTACACCATTGACACGGTGGTTGGCGGCGCGGTGTACGACAACCTGCCGGCAACGGCAACACCGCTGAGCTTCCCCGGCGGCTTGTGGCTGGACCGCGACGGCGCGCTATGGATCTCTGACAGCGGCAACCAGGTGGTGCGGCGGCTCAATCCGGTGACCGGTCTTGCTGCGGTGGTGATCGGCGGCGGAACCGTGGTCGAGGATGGCATCCCCGTCGCCGGCACAAGCGTCCGGCTGGAGCGTCCCAGTCATATCGCCGGAGATGCCGCCGGCAATATTTACTTCACCGACACGGGGCAGAACCGGGTGCGGAAGTGGACGCCCGATGGCCAGGTATCCACGGTCGTGGGCACCGGCGAAGCGGGCTTCGCCGGCGACGGCGGTCCGGCGCGGCTGGCGAAGCTGAACGGCCCCACCGGACTGGTGTTCGATGGGGCGGGCAACATGTACATCGCCGAGACCAACAATTGCCGCGTGCGCCGCGTCAACGCCGCCGGAATCATCAACAGCCATGCAGGGGGCCGGTGCGGTGATTCGGGCGACGGCGGCCCGGCGCTGGACGCCGCGCTTAGCGGAGGGGGTTCGCAGTTTTTTGGGTTGTTGCAAGGGCTGGCGTTTGATTCCCGCGGCAACCTCTATGTGGCCACTTCCAACACGATCCGAAGAGTTGACATTTCCACTGGCATTATCACGACCGTGGCGGGCATCGCCGGCCAGAGCAACTGTTCCGAGCTCTCGACCGGGGCCCTGGCCACGTCTCGAGCCCTCTGCTCCCCCAGCAACATGGTCTTTGACCAGGACGATAATCTTTTCTTCACCTACAACTTCGGCTTGGCGAGGGTGGCGGCGTCAACCCGGACGGTGACCAGTCTTCACACCCATTTCATCAGCACGGGGTTGGTGCGTGACGGCGGGGGCCAACTGATCTCCGCCGGCTCGATCGGCGGGCGGCTGTTTCGCACCGCCCCGGCCGGCGGCGCCACTTCCGAAATCGCCGGGACCAGCGAGCCGTTTGACGGACCGGGACGCCTGGCGGTGCTGGCGGCGCCGCAGGGTCTCTCGTCTGACGTGGCCGGAAACATTCACATCGCCGAGGGACGGGGACGCCGTATCCGGCGGTTCGATCCGGCCACTGGACGAGTCACCACCGTCGTGGGCGGAGGCTCGACGCCGTTGGCCGACGGCGTCGCGGCCGCGGCCGCACAGATGTTTAACGACACTGGAATCGTGCACGTGGACGCGCAGGGCAACATTTTCTTTACCCATGGCTTCGTCGTCCTGTGGAGAGTTGATGCCCGGACCGGCCTGCTGGCCCGGGTGGCGGGAAACGCGCAAGCAACGACGGCCGGGGGCGATGGCGGGCCGGCGCTGCAAGCCACTTTCGCCAATATTAACGCAATTGTCAGCGACGCGGCCGGCAACATCTAACTCGCGGATTCCCCCAGCACCCGTGTACGGCGCATCGAGGCGGCCACCGGTGTCATCACCACGATCGCCGGAACCGGCTCCAGCGGAACGACGGGCGACGGTGGCCCCGCCGCCGCCGCGGCGATCGGCAACCCCTCCGGGCTGGCGTTCGACCGCCAGGGCCAGTTGCTGATCAGGAGCAACAGCGTGATCCGCCGCGTCAATCTTTCCACCGGTATCATCACCACGGTCCCGGCACGAAATCGCCCGAACGATCCGCTCGGACCGTATAACGGTCTCGCCGGGTCGGGCTTGGTCGTGGACCGTGATAGCAACATCTTTGTGACTAATGGCTCACAGGTTCGCCAGATCCGCGCCTCCGATGGCCTGGTGGTCGAAGTCGCCGGCACCACCGCCGGCTTCTTCGGCGACGGCGGCCTGGCCACGCTGGCGCGGCTGAGCACCTCTGGCTCGGGGACGCTGGCCTTCGAC
>JBKKAI010000664.1:0-3056 GCA_046714815.1 Terriglobia bacterium
GTATTGCTCACCGGCGCCGCCTCGGACCCGGCGGACAAGCCGGGCGCGGCCAACCTGACCGCGGCGATGCTCGCCGAAGGCGGCACCCAGCGCATGGCGTACAAGGAGATCGTCGAGGCCATGTTCCCGATGGCCACGTCCGTCTCCAGCCAGGTGGACAAGGAGATGACCGTCTTCTCCGCCGCTACGCACGTGGATAACCTGGACAAATTCTACGGGCTGTTCCGAGCCATGCTGCTCGAGCCGGGCTGGCGCGAGGACGACTTTCGACGCCTGAAGGACGACGCCGCCAACTTCCTGCGGGTGAACCTGCGCGGCAACAATGACGAGGAGCTCGGCAAGGAGGTGCTCTACAACATCATTTACGCGGGGCATCCCTACGGCCATCACAACGCCGGGACGGTTTCGTCGCTCGATAAAATGACGCTGGACGACCTGAAGCAGTTCTACCGAAGCCGTTACACTCAATCCAACCTGATCCTGGGCATCGCCGGCGGTTACCCGGAGAAGTTCCTCGAGCGGATGAAGAAGGATTTTGCCGTGCTTCCGGTAGCATCGGCGGCGGGGCGCTTTCCGCCGCCAAAGCGCGCCGAAGGCCAACCCGGAGCGTTCCGCTCCGGGTTGCAGCCGAGCCTGACGATCGTGGAAAAGAACACCCGCTCGGTGGCCTACTCGATGGGCTTCCCGATCCCGGTGCGCCGCGGCGATCCCGATTACCCCGCGCTGCTGGTGATGCAGTCGTATTTCGGCCAGCACCGCAACAGCGGCGGGCGGCTGTTCAACCGCATCCGCGAGCTGCGCGGCCTCAACTACGGCGACTACGCCTATATCGAGTACTTCCCGCGCGGGATGTTCCGGTTCGAGCCGGACCCCAACCTGGGGCGCTCGCACCAGGTTTTTCAGATCTGGCTCCGGCCGCTCGAGCCGCCCACGGCGCACTTCGCGCTCCGGCTGGCCCTGTACGAGCTGGACAAGCTGGTGAAAGAAGGCATCTCGCAGGAGGACTTCGAGCGCATCCGCTCGTTCCTGGGGAAGAACGTCAACCTGCTGACCCGGACCAAGACCGCCGAGCTGGGCTATGCGATTGACAGCCAGTATTACGGCATCCCCGATTACAACAGCTACGTGAAGAAAGCGCTGGCGCGGCTGACCCGCGACGAGGTGAACCAGGCAATCCGCCGCCACCTGCGGCCGTCGGAGCTGCGCATCGTCGCGGTTTCGAGCCACGCCGAGGAGCTGAAGAAGAAGATCCTCGATAACGCGCCTTCGCCGATGACCTACAACTCACCGAAGCCGAAAGACCTGGTGGAAGAAGACAAACGGGTCGAGGCGCGCAAGATTGATCTGAATCCGGAGGCCGCCCGGATCATCCCGGTCAACCGCATTTTTGAGTAGCGCTACTCACGTCCCGTCGAGCAACAGTTCCCCGCGCAGCACCGTGACGGGTTGCCGGCCATGGCCGCCGGGTCACAGATTCTACGCCGTTTGACCCCGGCCGGGGGTAAGAGTATGCTTCGCAGATGTTATTCTGCAACATTCTGGTCGCGGCCCTGGTGGCGGCACTGTTTTGCGGCCTGGGCGCCGGCGCAGCCGCCGCCGAAACCCACCGCATCGTGCCCGAGGTCTATTACCGGACGTTTTCGCGCGCCCACCCGCCGGTGCTGCGGGTGAAGGCCGGCGACCGCATCGTCACCAAGACGCTCGATGCCGGCGGCCAGGACTTCCAGGACGCCCGCAAGCATGAGCCGAGCAACCCGCTGACCGGCCCGTTTTACGTGGAGGGCGCCGAACCGGGCGACGCGCTGGTGGTACGCATTGACCGCCTGCGGATGAACCGCAACTGGGGCTGGACGGCGTACCGGCTGGGCCTGTTCTCGCTGACCGCGAATGCCATCGAGCGCGTCTATCGCAACAATTACAAGCAGGACCTGGTTCGCAAGGGCAGCGCGAACCTGGTGCCCTGGGACCTGGACCTGGAGCGCAACATGGTGCGGCTGAAAGAGCCGGTGAGCCAGCGCATCAAGCTGGAGTTTCCGGCGCGGCCCATGCTGGGCTGCTTCGGCGTGGCGCCGCCGGGCGACCAGGCCATGCCCTCGTCCATCTCCGGACCCAATGGCGGCAACATGGATTACAACGAAGTGGTCGAGGGGGCGACGGTGCTGCTGCCGGTGTACCACCGCGGCGCGCTGCTGATGATCGGCGACGGCCACGCGCTGCAGGCCGACGGCGAGCCCACCGGGACGGGCGTCGAAACCTCGATGGACGTGGAGCTCACCGTCGAGGTGCGCAAAAACTACCCGATGGCCGGCCCGCGTCTGGAGAACAGCGAATACCTGATTAGCGTCGGCAGCCAGCCGGAATTCATGACCTCGCTCGATCGCGCCCTGCAGTTGGCCACCAGCGACATGGCCGACTGGCTGGTCGGCGAGTACAAGCTGGAGCCGTGGGCGGCGCACCTGCTGATCGGCTACGCCGCCACCTACGACGTGGTCACCGTGAACGGCTCAATGGCCATCAAGATCCCGAAAAAGCATCTAAAGCCCATTTAGCAGACATATTCAATGGCTCCTTTCAGGTGGGCCAGGTATGGCTTGCGGATACGTTTACCTTGGCCGCTAAGGGGCAATGCGCCCTACCGTCTCCATGTTGGAACTGTTGAGGAAAAGTTTGCGAGGGGTCGATTAGTCCAGCGGATGGGCGGTTCCGTCTGACAGTGCCGTATACGTGTGATCGGGTCCGGAGGATAATCATCTCTTTGAAAATTGCGGGAGTCGCCAGCGGCACAGCCCGCCGTGCCCTTCACCAGTAGCACACGACCCAGACGTTCGCAGCCGATTTCTCAGACACCTCTCCGTCCCAGCCTCTCTTGTACCGATTTGATTGCAAGCCGTCGGCGACGTTGGCCACGGGCCACAAGATCGACTCGGTGAAGCGCGAGTCGGGCGAGCGCGCCTACGTCGCCAAGTAACCTCCCGCAACGCTCCCTCGGCCCACACAGCCGCGGCATCCAGGATGCCGCCCGTGCGCACGACGTTGGCCACGTCTTGGCCCGCCGG
>JBKKAI010000665.1:0-8252 GCA_046714815.1 Terriglobia bacterium
TCGAGGCCTCCGATCGCGTACTGGATCACCGTGCGTGTTTGCCCGGCCGCCCGAAGTTTGATCTCACCGGCGCGCTCCACCGAGGCCTCGCCGCCGGGCAGCAGCGACAGGCGGCCGCCGGGTGCGGCCAGCAGCGCACGGGCCAGCAGCGCCGTTTCCTCCGGCACCGCCGACATGCTGAGGTACTACGGGTCCCGGCCAGCCGCCGGCTGCCGCTCTCGCCGCGGTTCTTCCACGCCGCTTTCCGGCCGTCCCAGGAATAGCGCTCTTCAACTCGACCCTTCAGGTAGTCGTGCCCGGCGGTCTCGATTCTGACGGGGAGGAGATCCTGGCCCAGCGCCACGCGCGATGCGAGCCGCGGCCCGCGCCCGCGATCGTTGTATTCGTAGAAGAAATGGCGCTGGCCGCCCGCCACCGCCAGCGACGTCTGGATGCCGACGCGCCGCTCCGCCATCAGCACGGTGTAGCGGGCGAAAGCCGGCGACGGCTCCGACGACGGCGCGCCCGCCGCCAGCACCAGCGCCACCAGCGCCAACAGTTTTTTCATCCTCAGCTCACACACCCGCCCGCCGAAGCGCGCCGCGGAGGCGCTTCGGATGGCCCAAATTGATGCAAAAGGGTCTAGCTGGAGAGCATCTTACCTGAATTCGCCCGCCCGTCAATAAGGTTCATCCACTTTAGCCGTACATTAGCCGCGGGGGTCGGCCGGCGCCGCGGCTGTCAATCGAGGGCGAAGGCGATGAGCACGGGATCACGCTCTTCGATGGGCTGGCGTCCTTCTCCCTGCCGTCGAACTCTGCATTCGGCAAGCCCTTATCATTAATAATCATGGCCTCAAAAGGTCAGCTTCAGGCCGAACTGGATTTGGCGGGAGGTGGTCACCGTGGAGGTGATCCGCCCCCAGTTGGGCGCGATGGCGCCGGCGGCATTGGTGAAAGCGATGCGGCCGGCGGGGATTGCGAAATTTGGTTGGTTGGGCAGGTTGAAGGCCTCGGCGCGGAACTGCAGGTCGCGGCCCTCTCCCAGCCGGAACGACTTGACCAGCGACAGGTCCACGGCCACAAGGCCCGGGCCGATCAGCGTGTTTCGCCCCAGGTTGCCACGCTCGCCGCAACGCGGCGGGACCACTGTATCTCCCGGGAAGCACGGGTAGGCCGGCGGCAGTTCGAAGGCGTTGATGTCCCAGTAGCGGTCCGGCCCGCCCAGGACAGGGTTGTTGGAGAATCCCGCCTTCACGTTGGGCCGCTCGTGCATCGAGAAGCTGGTGGTGTTGAGGTTGCCCGAGCGGTTGAAGCCCACCCGAACCGTAAACGGATGGCCTGACTGGACAGTGGTGATGTTGTTCACCTGCCACCCTTTCAGCAGCGCCCCTGCCAGGCCGGTGAGCGAGCGCGCCAACGGCAGGTCATAGGTCCAGTTAAAAGCGAGAATGCTCTTGGCGTGGAACGAGGAGAGCCCGCGGTCCATCTTGCGGTCGTACCAGTCCATGCCGTACTGCACGGAATTGTCGAAGTCCTGCGAGTTGATTCCGCTGGCGTCGTCCACCGAGCGGGACCAGGTGTAGGAGAGCTGAGCCCGCAGGCCGCTCGAGAAACGCTTCACGGTGCTCAACTGCAGCGAGTTGTAAAACGACTGCGCGTCGGTTACCCGCTGCCAGACGCCGGTGAAGTTCGGGTTGCGGCGCCCCAGGTCGGCCCGGTACCGCTTGCGGCCGTCCACGATCGTTTCCGGAGCCAGGTTGGCGTCGCCCAGCCGGATCAGGTGAATGCCGCGCGAGCCAACGTAACCCACCGTGACGTCCCAGTCCCGGGGCAGTGAGCGCTGCACACTGAAGTTGAACTGCATGATGTAGGGCGTCTGCAGGTCGAAGTTCACCGTCTGGAGTTGGGCGCGCACCGGGACCCGGGGATCGAAATTGGCCGCCATGTTGGGGAACGGCGGACTGAGGATCGAGGTGCGCGTGGTGAACGGCGGGTTCAGGCTTCCGGAAAAGAAATAGTACTTGGGAAGAATCTGGTCGTGGAACAGGCCGAAGCCCGTCCGTATCGAGGTCTTCCCGTTGCGGAAGGGGTCCCAGGCCAGACCCACCCGCGGGGCGAAGTTCAGCAGCGAGGGGTTGCTGTGCCAGGGGTCGCCCACCGTGAGCTGGCTGTCGAGGACGTTGCGCAGGTTGGAGATCTTGCCGTTGACCTCGGTGGGAACGGTGACGAACTCGTAGCGCAGCCCGACGTTGAGGGTGAGGTTCTGCCGCAGCCGCACGTCATCCTGGGCAAAGAAGCCCCACAACGACTGGCGGTAGCCGCGGACTGGATCAACCAGGCCGGGCAACGCCACGTCCACGTTCTGGGCCAGGCCACGGAGGAAGTTCTCCAGGTTGGTGAAGGTGGCGATGCCGCCGCGCTGGCTGACCGTGTTCTGGTTGAACTGGAGGCGCTGGCCCTGGAAGCCCAGGCGCAGGCCGTGGCGGCCGCGGGTCCAGAACAGCGTGTCGCCCCACTGGTAGTTGTTCAGGCGGTCGAAGCGCGGCAGCCGGAAGTCGCCGCCCAGCTCCGTCACCATGCCCATGATGGTCATGTAGCCGAACTGCTCGCCGGGGATCCAAGCCAAGCTGGTGGGAATGTCCACGGTGCGTTGGTTGACGGCCTCCTGCGTCGAGCGGTTGAACCCCAGCCGCGCGATGTTGACCAGCGCCGGCGAAAACACATGCTGGTGCTCCAGCGTCAGGTACTGGATCCGCGAGCGCTCCTAGGTGAAGGCCAGCGGCGGCTTGTTAGTCGGCTGGCGGTCCACGTTGCCGTTGCTGAACGTGTAGCGCCCGAACAGCGTGTCACCGCCCGCGAAGCGGTGGTCAATGCGTCCCTGCACGAAGTGCTCGTTGATGGGCTGCGAGCGGGAAAACAGGTATTCGGAGGCGCCGCCGCCCAGCGAGCGCCCGTTGGGAAGGGGAAACAGCGTCTGGAGGTAGGCGGGAACGGCCGAGTGGAGCTGCACCGGCGGGCGGCCGGGCAACACCCCGCGCCGCGCGTCGGCGTCGGGAACCGCGGTCACGCCGGTGATCCCCAGCCGCTCGATCAGCCCTTCGTAGACGCCGAAAAAGAATGTCCGGTCCTGCCGGATGGGGCCGCCCAGCGAAGCCCCAAACTGGTTGCGCTTGAAGGCCGGGATGGGCTGGCTGGCCGGGTCGAAGAAATTCTTGGCGTCCAGCGCCGAGTTGCGCAAGAACTCGAACGCCGAGCCGTGCAGGCGGTTCGAGCCGGAGCGGGTCACGGCGTTGATCACACCGCCCGAGGAGCGCCCGAACTCGGCCGAGTAGGCGTTCGTCAGCACCTGGAACTCGAGCACCGCCTCGACACCCAGCAGCACGCCGGCCACCGACCCCGGCGTCTTGTTGTAGACCCCGTTGATGTCGGTGCCGTCGAGCAGGAAGTTGTTCTGCTCGGGGCGGGCGCCGTTGATGGAGATCTTGGGCGTGCGCCCGCCCACCACGTCGTTGCCCGCGGCCAGCGCGGCCGTGACGCCCGGCTGCAGCAGCGCCATCTGCTGGAACGAGCGGCCGTTCAGCGGCAGATCGCGAATCTGCCGGTCGTCCACCAGCCCGCTGACCGCGCCGGACGCCAGGTTGATGCGCGAGGCATCGGCCACCACGCTGATCTCGGCCGTGGGGCGCCCCAGCTCCAGCACCACGTCCAGCACCGCGTCCTGCCCCACGGTGAGGTGGATGCCCTTGCGCACTACGGTCTGGAAACCGTCCGCCGTGACGCGCAGCTCGTACCCACCGGGCGCCAGCCGCGGCGCACGATAGCGGCCGGCCTCGTCGCTGACCAGCGGCGACGCCGCGCCCGTGCCCGCATTGCGCACCTCGACCTGCGCCCTGGGAACCACGGCGCCGGTCGGGTCGGTAATCGTGCCCTGGAGACTCGCGCCTACGGTTTGCCCGAAAGCCACAGCGGGCCAGAGCCACAGGCCCAGCACGCACGCCAGCTTGAGCGCCAATGTCTTGTTTCGCATGGGGCCATGATACCGCCCCCGTCAAGCCGCGAATCCGCGTCCGCGGAATACGGGACCGCACAGGCTCGCCGGCGAGCCTGTGCCACCTCGCCGCCGTTCACGCGTGGCCGCGGACGAGAGTCCGCCCCAGATCCCGCGCCGCTCGATTGAGCCGGTCATCGAAACTGGAGAAACGCGTTTCCCGCGGTCCCGCCCGGCGAGCAACTGCGGCAAAGGAAGCCAGGTGAACGCTGTCGTAGCCCCGCAGCCGATATCGTTCGGCAAGGCCGCCGGCGACGCGGCTGAGAGAATCGGTAACTTCCAGGGTCAGATAGGCAGGCCACTGCTCCTCGAACTCCCCTTTCGCGGACGCGAATCTCGAACGGCTCAGCTCCCCTTCGCGTCGAAGCCTGGCGAGGGCGGCGCGGGTTTCGGCGTAGGTGATGGCCGACGTGGCCACGACTGCGGCATCGCCGACGAGCCGGCGAACGAGGTCCGTACCAGCCTCCGCCACATAGAGTTTGATCAAGCTGCTGGTGTCCAGATAAAGCGTCACCCGCGGTCCTCAAGAACGACCGAGGACGCCATCCTCCTGCCGCTAAGTTTCACCGGCTTCCTGGCGCCTGCCGGCTTCCCGCCATTCCAGTGCGCCCGACCCTCGGTGATGAGCTGATGGGCCCACGCGACGTCGGCCGGCGTCTCTACGGGATGGATCGTGGCGATGGAGCGCCCGCGGTAGGTCACCAGCAATCGCTTACCGGATCGCACCCGCTTCAGGTGGCGACCCAGATGCGTCTTGAGCTCACGAATACCGCCCGTTTCCATTGCGCACCCCCGAAAAGAAGTGACTACAATTCTAGCACAATGTGGTCACATTGTCCGGAGGGTTCCAGTCTGCCGGACCCGATGCCCCAGCACCAGATTCCCGCGCCGGCGGCGGTTGTCAATCGAGGGCGAAGGCGATGAGTACGTCGCCGGCGGCGATGGCCACCTGCTGCTTTCCGTTGCTGAGATAGGTGACCGGGTTGGCGGTGATCATGCCGCCGGCGGGGAAGTGCCACAAGTGCTTTCCCGTTCGCGCGTCGAGGGCGAAGAAATTTCCCTGCACGGTGCCGCCGAAAACCAGGTGGCCGGCGGTGGAAAGCACGCCGGCCCAGGGCGGACTCAGCAGCTTGTGTTCCCACTTGATGTCGCCGGTGTCAGGCACGATGGCGCGGATCGCTCCATAGCCGGTCTCGGCGGGGATGGGCTTGCCTCCCCCGCCCAGGAACACCGTTCCCGGCTTGTAGATGGCTTCGGTCTTGAAAAAAATGTTCCCCTCTTCCTGCGCGGCCACATACAGCAAGCCCGTCAGCGGGCTGTAACTCGACGAGAACCAGTTCACTCCGCCGGTAACTCCCGGCCAGACGGCTACGCCTTCGACGGTCGGAAACGTGTTGGGCAGGCGCACCGGGCGGCCGTGGTCGTCAAGCTCTTTTGCCCAGGTCTGTTTCACGTAGGCTTTACCCAGCAGGAACTCGCCGGTGACGCGGTCGAGCGCGTAGAAAAAGCCGTTGCGGTTGGGGTGCAGCAGCAGCTTGCGCTGCCGGCCGCGGAACAGGGCGTCAATCAGCAGGGGCACCTGGACGGCGTCCCAGTCGTGAACGTCGTGCGGAGTGAACTGGAAGTGCCATTTCAGCTTTCCGCTGGCGACATCAATCGCCACCAGCGAATCAGAGTACAGGTTGTCGCCGGCGCGACCGTCGCCGTTCCAGTCCGGCCCGGGGTTGCCCGTGCCCCAGTAGGTGAGGTTCAGCTCCGGGTCGTAGGCGCCGGTGACCCAGGCCGGCGCTCCGCCGGTCTTCCACGAATCGCCTGCCCAAGTGCCGAAGTGGGGATCGCCCGGCCCGGGGATGGTGTAGAAGCGCCAGGCGCGCGCGCCCGTCGCCGCGTCGTAGGCGTCAATGAATCCGCGGACCCCGTACTCGCCGCCGGCGATTCCCACGATTACCTTGTCCTTGACGGCGAGCGGCGCCACGGTGGCCGCATAGCCCTCCTTGTAGTTGGCCATCTCGGTCTGCCACAGCAAGCGCCCTGACTTCGCTTCGAGCGCCACGATCTTGGCATCCACCGTGGTCATGAACAGCCGGCCATCCAGAATCGCCAGGCCGCGGTTGACCTGGCCGCAGCAGGTGTACACCCTGTCCGGGACCTTGTAGCTGTAATTCCACAGCCTGCGTCCGGTTTCGGTGTCCAGCGCAACCACGTCGTTGGGCGGCCGGGTCAGGTACATGATCCCGTCCACCACCAGCGGCGAGGTTTGCACCTTGTGCGTGGTGCGCATCTGGTACATCCATTTCGGGCGCAGGCGCTGCACGTTGGCCGGTGTGAGCTGGTCCAGGCGGCTGTGCCGATGGCTGCGGTAGTTGCCGGAATACATCAGCCAGTTGCCCGGCTCGTCATCGGCCTTCAGCAGGCGCTCGTAGGTCACCGGCAGCCCGTTCTGGGGCGCTGCAAACGCCACCGCCGCCAGGAAAAAGAGGGCAAGCCACATCGCTCGTTTCATTCGTTTCCCTTCGGAGGATCTACCTTCGGAGCGCCCCGCAAGGAGCTGAGGTAGGCGACCAGGTCTTCGATTTCGGCGGCGGTGAGGGCCGCGCCGTAGGCCGGCATCAGCGAACGTTTCTCGCGGCTCCAATCCTTCAGGTTGCGCTTGAGGAACGAGCGCAGCTTCTCGCCGGAGTCGCGGAGCTGGATCGAGTACTCGTCCTCGTTGAGCCGAATCCCGCTGATCCGCTCGCCGGCGCGGGTCACCACCGTCACGGTTCGATAGTTGTCGGCGACATAGGCATCCGGCTCGGTGAGAGCCTGCCTCAGAAACTTCAGCGCCCGCCGCAAGCCGACTTCGGCCAACTCCGGACCCAGCACGCCGCCCTTTCCATCAACCACGTGGCATTGCGCGCAGGCGCCCTTGGCGAGGTAGATCGCCTTACCGGCGCCGGGATTGCCCGCGGCTTTTTCTTCGGCTCCCGCCTCCGCCAGGCGCCGCACGAACGCGACGACTCGCCATACTTCGCTTTCCGGAAGCTCGGCACCGGGCATCTCGGTTCCGCGGACACCTTTCTGGATGGTGTTGAACAGCTCGCGGTCCGAGCCGCCGTGGCGGTAGCGGCCCGTGGTGAGGTTGACGCCGCGCCCGCCTTCCCCTTCCGGGCCGTGGCAGAAGGCGCAATGTCCCATGTAATACCTCTTGCCGATCTGCGCGTCGGCCGCCGAATGGAACGGATTCTTCTCCGCGGTCCGCTCGCCCTCCCAGGCGCCGGCCGCGCCATCCGGCGCTTTGTAGTTGCCGGCGAGCTTGCCGCCGGCCAGCTTTCCCTCCACCTGGAAAGCGCCCTCGTCGGTGACCACTGTGAACCGCAGCTCGCCGGCGCTGAAACTGGCATTGCCGATGTCGAAGGTGCGTCCGTCGGGCCCGGTGATGGCGCCAGCCAGGGCGGCGCCTTCCGCCTTCAGAACGAGCGTGAATTCGGTAGTGCCCTCGCCGCGGCGCACCTGGAGCTTCCAGGCGCCCTGAAGATCGGCCGGGATTGCGGCCTTCTCCTGCGGGAAAGCGAGCGCCGGCGCCGGTGAGAGCCACCCCGCCAGCGCAAGAACTGCAACTGCCGCCGCTTGTCTCACGGCCACTCCTTTCTCTTGCCCGGGAAAGTTCCGGCCAGTATACCTGTGCCAGGCGGAATTCGGAACGGGGAAAGGCGATAAGCGCCTACACCCCCTTCGCGGCCGCTTTTCCAGCCAGCGCTTCGGCCTGACCCTCGGGAAGCGCCTCAACCGGTCGGACACGACCGCGGGAGCAGCGACGAACGTGGTTTCATAGGTTGGTTCTCCAGCCTGTTCCGCCTGTTATTACCAGGTGGAAAACAGGCAGTTTGGCGCGGGGTTGGCAGCGCGCGTTCCTTCGGGCAAAGGGTTGGGTCCACTTCGGGATTGCTACTGCTTCCTTATAATCTCAGTATGACACACGCTGTCAAGTGTTTTGCCTGTTTTCGGGCATCCGGTTGTTGAAAACAAAGCGAATAAAGTTGGGACAAACTTTTTTGGCAAGAAGTGGTGATCGTGTATGTGGCATGAAATCAACAGGTTGGGTTTTTCGGCTTCAAGCCAACTGTGGTGTAAGTCTGCACTGACCGCTTGCTGACGCGCGCACGCAACCGGGGCGGGCGCTCCCAGTAATTACTTTGCGCCGTGCTGCTTCAGCAATCCCACTACCTGGCTATGCCCACGCC
>JBKKAI010000666.1:0-2676 GCA_046714815.1 Terriglobia bacterium
GCGATAGTCTTGTCGTTGAACTTTCCCAGTAATCGTCTTGCTTACGGAATGCGGGCGAGACGGTGACCTGCCAGAGTCCGAGGAATTAGCGACTGATAGCAATCTGCAAGTACCGCTGTATGTCGTCCCGCCCGCCGCGCGGCGCCACCCGCTCGGCCGTCGTCGGATCGCGGACCAGCTCGAGAGCGATCCCCAAGGGATGGGCGCCCGGCCGGACGCCCCGTGGCGTGTTCGTCACGTCGCCCAGGGCCACCAGGTCGAACTGGGTGATTGCCTTGACGCGCGGGTCGTAGCTCACATAGCCGAGGAAGGACGGCTCGTAGCTGGTCTGCTTTCCATCGGGCCGTCCTTGCGCCAACTTGGCCGAGCCCTCCAGGCGGAGGCGGATCACTGCCGCCGTCGCCTCATCGACGGTAATCGTGATCTGGCCGGCGTCGGCCTTGGCGCCGCCGAAGGTGATCCCCTCGCCCAGCCCACGTTCAGGGTCGAGGTGGTACTTGAACAGCCGGGTGGTAAAGGAGACCGGCGCCGCGACGGTCTGGCCCTTTTGGGGATTGTCGGGTACGAAAGACTTCCATTCGCTCTCAGGAATCCACATCATGTCTTGGGCCGATTCGCGCAGGCGGGCCGCGCCGTTACGTCCTTCTCCCTCGGCAAAATCCTCGGGCTCGGTGTAGCGCAACTTGCCGTCCACGTCCCGTTCGAACATCCGGTTATAGACCCGAACGATCAGCGCGTTGGCGGGCGGCTCCACGAAGGGTTTCTTGGGGTCCGCCGTGCCATAATCCACCTTCAGGCCGGGCTTGCGCTCCGCCTCGGGCAACGCTTCCCAGGCTTTCAGGATCTTGTCGAGGCTCTGCAACCGCTGTTTTTCACCGCCCCAGGAGACGTCGCCTAGCTTCTTGCCGCTGGCGGTGATGACGGTGGTCTTACCCGAGGCCGTGATGGTCACGGCATCGGTCTGGCGGACCATCTCGCCGATGGCGTCCTGACGCCAGCGTTCGCGGCGGGCGTCCACGGAAACGCAGATGAATTTGTCCTGGAGCAACTTGACGATGGCATCGGTCCAGATGGCAGGCGCACGGCCTGCGGAGCCAGCCGCTCAGCACACCGTGTGGGGGGAGCCACCGGCGCCCGACCAGACGAAGATCGCCTTGCCCTCGGCCGCGCCCTTGAGCAGTGCCTCATCCAGATTCAGCAGCCAGGGGATTTGCCAGAAGCGGGACTCGCCAGCTTGCGGTCGGATCATCTTGTGGAGCGCATCAAACTGTGCTGGCGGAATGGCCTGAGGCTCGGCCGCCCCGCTAGGCACCGCCAACACCACAGCTAGCAGAGCGCCAAGTAAGATTCGCGCCATCATTGCGATTCTCCCTTTGAGCGAATCGCACCGCGTCGGGATCGTCAGTTAGGGTCGAACGAAGTTCCCGCTCGACGAGGTGTATTTCATGCGTGCCGGGGCGAAAAGAGAAGTCTAAACTGAGACTAAATCATGCTTGATCTTCAATAGGTTTTACCTTGCGTTCCGGCCATGAAGCCAACCCGTCGCGCCACATCGGTGCCTTTCCCTTGGAAACTACGACAGGATTTCCTTCACCACCCGACCGTGCACATCGGTCAGCCGAAAATTCCGGCCTGCGTGCCGATAAGTGAGTGTTTGGTGATCGAGGCCCAGTAAGTGCAGGATGGTCGCGTGCAGATCGTGGATGTGCACCTGGTTTTCGATGGCCTGGAAGCCGAAGTCATCGGTCTGGCCGTGGCGGATGCCGCTCTTGACACCGCCGCCAGCCAGCCACAGGCTCCAGCCATACGAGTTATGGCCCCGGCCGAGCGCAGCAAAGTTGATTTCCTTCTTTCCCTTCACGCCCTGGACGAGCGGCGTCCGGCCAAACTCGCCGCTCCAGATAACCAGCGTGCCGTCGAGCAGGCCGCGGCGCTTCAGGTCAGCCAGCAGGCCGGCAATCGGCTGGTCCACCTTGGCACAACTGCTCTTCAAACTGCGGTACATGGACCCGTGATGGTCCCAGCCCTTGCTCGTGACCTGGATGAACCGCACTCCCGCCTCGGCCAATCGCCGCGCCAGCAAACATTGGCGCCCGAAGGCATCCGTTTCTCCGCCCCCGATGCCGTACAGGGCCAGCGTCTCGGCGGTTTCCCTGGAAGTGTCCAGCACCTCCGGCGCCCCCTGCTGCATGCGAAAGGCCAGCTCGAACGACTCGATCAGGCTTTCCAGCTTCGAGTCGCGCGCCGACCGCTCGGCATGATCGCGGTTGAGCTGGCGCAAGAGTTCCAGTTGCTGCCGCCGCAGTTCGGGCGGCAGGTGCGGGTCAGACAGGTAGCGAATCTTCTCGCCCTCGACTTTGTCGGCGTCGCGCAAAAGGGTTGCCTGATAGACGGCCGGCAAGAAGTCGCTGCCGCAGTTGACCGTGCTGCCAGCCGGCGGTGAGATCACCACGAAGCCGGGCAGATCCTGGTTCTCGGTCCCCAGACCGTAAGTGATCCAGGCGCCCATGCTCGGCCGGGGCACCAGCATGCCGGTGTGAAACTGCTGGACTGCCGTGCCGTGCTCGGGACTGTCGCAGACCATACTGTTGATGACGCACAGGTCATCGGCGCACTGGGCGATGTGCGGGAGGGCGTCGGACAGCCACAGTCCCGACTGGCCGTGCTGGGCAAACT
>JBKKAI010000667.1:0-2616 GCA_046714815.1 Terriglobia bacterium
GGTTTCGCAGCTTGGGCGCCGACGTCTGTATCGCCGAGGGACCGGGGCATCGGCGGGTCACGCTCGATGTGGCTGATGAAGCCGGATATTTTCAGACAATACCGAAATTCGAGGATCTCTTCATCGATCTCAATCTCGACTCCGTTGCCCGGGTCGACCTTTCCCATCCGGTTTCGAAACTTCGCTCCCTGTATCTGCCCAAGACCGCTTTGGGCGCGGATCTGCTGGTTTCGATGCCGAAATTGAAAACGCACCACTGGGTGGGCGCGACCCTCTCCATGAAAAATCTGTTTGGCGTGGTTCCGGGTGGAGTATACGGCTGGCCGAAGAACGTGCTGCACTGGGCGGGGATCGAGGAAGCGATCGTCGATCTACAGCGCCTGTTACCGCGGCATTTCTGTCTCGTGGACGGTATTTTCGGCATGGAAGGCAACGGACCCATTCAGGGGACCACAAAGCACGTCGGGGTGATCGTTGCGGGAACCGACATGGTGGCGGTCGACGCCACCTGCTGCCGGATCATGGGAATCGATCCGGGGAAGGTTCGCTATCTCCAAATGGCGGAAGATAAAGGCCAGCTCAGCGGACGAAACGTCCGTCAGATCGGTGAAGAGCCACAGCATCTCGCGACGCCCTTTGATCTTTTGCCTCAGTTCCTGCCGCTGCGCTCCATCTGAATGCCTGTGAATGCCTGAGCACGATTCGACCGGCAAGCCTCCCTGTGCTACTCTCCTGTTGAGTGGCGCTGGTGAGCGCCCCTTGCGCTACTGAGGAGGTGACGGGATGCGGGGATTAGTGAGTGTAATGGTTCTGGGGTGTGTGGTTTTTGCGGCTTCCAGAGAGGAAACGCATCGGGACTTGATGCGGGCGATTCGCGGGAATCAACCGGAAACAGTGAAGAAACTGCTGGGAGAGGGCGCGTATGCCGGCATGCCGGATAGCGACGGGTTGACGCCGCTCATGCAGGCCGCTTTGTACGCGGGCCCGGGAACCCTGAAAGCGCTGCTCGACAAAGGGGCCGTGGTGAACGCGAAGAGTCCCTCCGGACTGACGGCGCTGCACTTGAGCACCGGCGACATCCGGAAGGTCCGGCTTCTACTGGAGAAGGGCGCGGACATCCACGCCCGGACCTCGCAAGGAAAGACGGCGCTGCTGGTGGCGGCCAGCCGGGCGGGTGGTTCCGAGAGCGTGAAATTGCTGCTGGACAAGGGCTCGGACCCCGGCGCGAGGGACAAGTCCGGGGCCACCGGCCTGCTGCTTGCCTCGGAGTCAGGAGATGTCCGCACGATGGGACTGTTTCTCGCCAAGGGTAGCAACGTCGATGAGCGGCCCGACTCCAGTTTCAACGAAGTGCGCTTCGGGACTGCGACCGAGGCACGACCCCAGGCCGACAACGCCCGCCGTGGTGGACAGAGCGTGCTGATGGCGGCGGCTGGCGGCGGCCACTTGGCGGCAGTGGAACTGCTGCTGGCGCGGGGCGCCGACGCCAAGGGTCGGACCGAAGCCGGATTCACGGTTCTGCATATGGCGGTAATGCGGCAAAATCCGGCGATCGTGAAGGCGCTGTTGGCAAAGGGTGCGGAAGCCGATGCGCGGGAGTTTCGCGGTCTGACGCCTCTGATGATGGCCGCATCCTCCGACACTCCGGACTTGGCGGTGGTAGGCGCGCTGCTCAAGGCGGGCGCGGATCCGAACACCCGCGGCAAGGGGGGCGAAACCGCGCTGAGCTTCGCCTTGAGGCGCGGTGAAACGGCTCTGACCAAGGTACTCGCCGAAGCGGGCGCACTGAGACCGGAGCCCGCCGCGTCGAGTGAACGAACATCAAGGAGCGAGAAAAAAGCGCCCGACGTTCGAAACGCGGTGGAGAAGAGTGTTGCTCTGCTGCAATCGAGCGGCGTCGAGTTTGTGAAGAAGGGCGGCTGCATTTCCTGCCACCACCAGTCGCTGCCGGCCATGGCGGTCACGTTGGCGCGGGAGAGAGGTTTTGCGGTCAACGAGCAGATCGCCCGGCAACAAGTGAAGGCGACCATCGCGTTGTTCGCCTCGCATCGGGAAAACCTGCTGGAGGCGGTAAACACGGTGCCTGTTACTCCGGAGGTGGGCAGCTACGCTCTGGTGGGGCTGGCGGGGGAAAAGCATCCCGCGGACAAATACACTGACGCGCTGGTCTACGACATCCTGCGCAAGCAGCGGCTGGACGGAAGCTGGGGATCGCTCGGCGGAGGCTCCGGCGGGCGGCCGCCCATCGAATCGACCGCGTTCATGATGGTTGCCCTTTCTGTGCGCGCGATGCATCTCTACGCGCCCGAAGGCTGGCGGGAAGAGGTGGAACGGAGCACGGCGCGAGCCCGTACGTTTCTCCTGGCCGGCCAGCCGGTGCTCACTGAAGAGCGCACGTTCCATCTGCTCGGTCTGAAGTGGTCCGGCGCGCCTGCGGCGGCCATCGAAAAATCCCGGGAGGGGCTTCGGGCCACACAGCGCGCCGACGGGGGCTGGTCTCAGTTGCCCACGCTCCCCAGCGACGCCTATGCCACCGGCCAGGCGCTTATGGCTCTGCATCAGGCCGGAGGCTTGCCGTCGAGGGATCCGGCGTATCAACGCGGCTTGCGCTTCCTG
>JBKKAI010000668.1:0-2791 GCA_046714815.1 Terriglobia bacterium
AGCCGGAACCGCCTCTCTTAATGAGTCTCGCGAAATAGGGTGACAGCATGCATTGTGGGGCGGGTCTTCTGACCCGCGCCGGGCGATCCTCGCCGGGCGCCGAAAGCCGGCCACAGGCCGGCTGCGGACCAGGAGGTCCGCCCCACAGGTGACTCGCCCATCCGTCACTGTATTCTGCGAGAATCAATAAAAGGTAAGAATGGATGGGTACAACCTCGGGCGCGCAGACCATCGAGGTTGTTGACGTTCGACGGCGGGAATTCCATTTCACTTTGTCCGTTGAACTTGGTGGCGTGCTGGGTTAAGTTTGAATAATGGACGCGCGCGGCCCCGCAGGCATCTCGATGCCGGTGATTCTAACCATCGCCGGGTTTGACCCGTCCAGCGGCGCGGGCGTCACCGCCGACCTGAAAACCTTCGCCGCGCACAACTGCTATGGGGTGGCCGTCGCCACTTCGCTCACCGTCCAGAATTCCCAGGGCGTCCGCAGCCGCCACGACCTGCCGGCCAGGCTGCTGGCGGAACAGATTGACGCGCTGGCGGAAGACATCGCGCTGGCGGGGGTGAAGATCGGCATGCTGGGCACGGCCCCGGTGGTGGACGTGGTGGCCGCCGCGATGGACCGGCTGAAGCCTCCATTCGTGGTCCTCGACCCGGTGCTGCGCTCCACCGGCGGCGCCGAGCTGCTCAGCCGCTCCGGTATCGAGGCATTGCGCGACCGCCTGCTGCCCAAGGCCACCGTGATCACGCCCAATCTGGATGAAGCGGCGGTGCTCACCGGCCTCAAGACGCAAAACATGGATGAAGCCAGGGCGGCGGCCACCGTGCTTCACCGGATGTCGGGCGCGCAGGTGATCATCACCGGCGGGCACCTTGAAAAGCCGACCGACATGTTCTACGACGGCAACGATTACACGGTCCTGGCGGGCGATCGCGTGCGCGGCGGCAACACGCACGGAACCGGCTGCGCGTTCTCGTCGGCGATCGCCGCCAACCTCGCGTTGGGCAAGAGTCTGTCCGACGCTGTGGTGCTGGCCAAGGCCTACGTTACCAAGGCCATCGAGAAGGGCCATGCCATAGGCCGCGGCACGGGCACGCTCAACCACCTGTATCGGCTGCAGGCCACGCCGCCACCGCGCGCGATCGCCACCGAAGCGGGGGAAGGTGGCGGGCACCGCTAGACGGCGGCTGGAAAACTAGGCAGCCTGGAAAGCCTGTGCCACGCGTGGCACAGGCATTCTTGCTGTGCGCGGATTTCATAACGGCTTATTCTTGGATCGGGGGCAAGTCGAAAGTGTCCATTCCCAAAGCCGGTGACGTCGCTCCGGAAATCAACCTGCCTTGCTGCATCGGAGAGCGGCGGGACCGGTTCGTGCTGGGCGACTACCGGCGCAAGAAAAACGTGGCGCTGATCTTTTACGTTCTGGATTGGACCGCTGTTTGAACCACCCAGATGCCGGGATACCAGGCCAACCTGGGAAAAATCGCCGGCTATGATGCCCAGGTCGTGGGCATTAGCGTAGATTCGGTCTTCAGCCATGTCGCCTGGCAGAAATCGCTGGGCGGGTTGGAGTATCCGCTGGCCGCCGATTTTTATCCGCACGGTGAAGTCGGACGCCGCTACGGCATTTTCCGCTCGGAGCCGCCCATTCCCGGCATCAGCGAGCGCGCTATCTTCATCGTGGACAAAGAAGGCCGGATCGCCTTCGCCCGCGTCTACGAGCTTTCCAAAGTTCCCGATAACGAAGAGCTGTTCGCGGAACTGGAGAAGCTGAACAACGCCGATGCCGTCACGGGCGATGCTGTGGCCGGCGGATGATTCTCCGCGACTACCGGATCGCCGATTTTTCCACTCTGTGCGTCATAGACTGCGCCTGCTTCCCGCCGGGACTCGCTTACCCGCCGCAGGACCTGGCCTACTGGATGCGGGAGCCGGGAGCGTTCGTGATCGTCGCCCTCGATCAGAATGACGAGGAACAAGGCGAGGCCTCCGCTCGCGCCTCCACGCCCATCGCCGCTTTCATCCTGGCGCGCGCCATCCCCGGCGGCCAAGGCCATATCGTGACCATTGATGTGCTGCCCGAATACCGCCGGAAGGGGGTGGCCACAGCGCTGATGGAGGGCGCCCATGCGCGGCTCAGGGAGAAAGGCTCGCGCGAGGTCTACCTGGAAACGTCGGTGGAAAACCCGGCAATCGCCTTCTACAGTAAGTTGGGCTACCGGGCCGTGGCCCAGCTTCCCCGCTACTACCTGGGGCGCATTGATGCCTGGCGCATGATTAAACCGCTTTGATTTGATATGATGAAGGCCGCGACTATGGCCGAGACACAGGAAGTCGTCAAACAGGAGCCGAAGTCCAAGGGGCTGACCGGCCCACGGAAGAAGAAGCCCAAGGAACTCGCCATCATTACCGAGTTCTGCACCGGGTGCGCCGGCTCGCCCGCCTGCGTGGATTACTGCCCGGTGGATGACTGCATGTACTGGGTCCCGGACGAGGATCATCCTCCCTTCGGCCGCATCGAGGTGGACCCTTTCCTCTGTATCGGATGCAAGAAGTGCACCAGCAAAGGGCCCGACGGCTCCTTCCTGGACGGCTGCCCGTGGGACGCCATCGAGATGCGTCCCATCACGGAGTGGGAAACGGTCCACGGCATCGTCATGAAGATTTAGGTCCCACGAGCCGCGTTACCTCCCGAGGCTCGTAAGAACAGCGCGAACATGCCGCACGCCTGATCACCGCCGCTTTCCGGCGATTTCTACTGAATCTTGACGGCTCTGGTTTGGAGTGCGG
>JBKKAI010000669.1:0-8812 GCA_046714815.1 Terriglobia bacterium
AATCTGACCTCTCGCATGCGACGCTTCGGGCGCCGGCATCGGCGCCCGCTCCGTGTGAAATTGATCCTTCCGGCCCTGACGGAAGCGACGAGCCCGTTCTGGCGGCCCATCAGGTACTCGCTCTTCCCGCCGCTCGGCCTCGCCACGCTCGCCGCGTATCTCGCGCCAGACGACGAGGCGACACTCGTCGACGAGCCCGTCGAACCGTTGCGCCTGAACGACGAGCCCGACCTGGCCATCATTCAGGTCTACATCACCAACGCCTACCGCGCCTACCGCATCGCCGACTGGTATCGCGCACGAGGCGAGCCTGTGCTACGGCTGGTAGGGGAAGCGGTGGATGGCCTGGATGCACTCGGAAAGAGCCTTCAGCAGGGTGTCGCCCCAGCCGATGGGAGTGAACGGAGCGGTTTTCTGGTTGGTCTGCTTGTCAGCCTCGGCGAAGAAACGCATTGACTGGTTGTTTTGGGTGGCGAACTCCTTCACCGTGATGATGAACTCCACGTCGCCGCCCGCCTGGCGCTTCTTCACGGAAAAGGAATGAAGCAGGGCCAGCTCTTCGTGGGGCTGGGACTGCGCAAAGGTCCATTCGGCCATTCTTACTCCTTCAGGCGCTGCGGGCGGGCTTAATCAGCGGCGGTTCCTCGGCCGGCGAGCCCGGCGGGTTATCCGCCGGGGTTGCCGGCGCGGCCAGGGCCCGCCACAGTGTCGGCTGGTTGCACGCCGGGCATACCGGGAACTTCTCATCGCGGTTGACCGTCAGCCGGGTTCCACAACAATCGCCTCGAAACACACCGGCCCTTTCCGTGATGTCACCGGTTCTTGGCATGACGCGCCTCCTGGGGGGAGCAGTGCATTGTTTTTGAGTGTGGCGGATTCTAGACCAAACTTTCCCCGGCCACAAGACAAAACCAGCGACTGGCGAGAATACTCGCTTACAGGTTCTGGAAGATGAAGTCGGTCATCAGCGTGCGCATCTGCTTGACCAGCAGCGGGTCGTTCACGCCGTGCCGCGACTTGGGATAGAGCATCATCTGGAACTGCTTGCCGGCCCGCTGCAGCTCGTAGGCAAACTGCAGCGTGTTCTGCATGTGGACGTTGTCGTCCATGGTGCCGTGAAGCAGGAGCAGCTTGCCGTGCAGGTTTTTGGCGGCGTGGAGCGGCGCGCTCTTCTTGTAGCCGTCGGCATTATTCTGCGGCAGGCCCATGTAGCGCTCGGTGTAGATGGTGTCGTAGAGGCGCCAGTCGGTGACGCTGCCGCCGGCGATGCCGATGCGGAAGGTCTGGCTGTGGGTGAGGGCGTAGGAGGTCAGGTAGCCGCCGTAGCTCCAGCCCCAGATCCCGACGCGCGAGCCGTCCACCCAGGGCTGCCGCTTCAGCCAGGCCACGCCGTCTTCCAGGTCGCGCAGCTCCAGCTCACCCGCGTTGCGGTAGAGCGGCCAGGTGGACTCGGCGCCCTTGGCGCTGGCGGTGCGATTGTCGCAGATCCACACCAGGTAGCCTTTCTGCGCCAGCATCTGGTGCCACATGTAAGTGGTCCCGCCCCAACCGTTGCGGACCGACTGCGCGTGCGGCCCGCCATAGGTGTAGCTCATCACCGGGTACTTCTTCTTGGGATCGAAGTCCGGCGGCTTGATCAGCAGCGCCTCCATCACGAAGCCGTCGCGGGTTTTCACCTGGAGGAACTCCGGCGTCCCCAGCCTGTAATTCTTCAGGGCCTCGACCCGGTTCTCGTCAATCACTCGCAGGGGCGAGCCGTCGGCGGCGTGCAGCCGCGCCTGCGGCGGTGTGTTCACGTCGCTCCAGGAATCAATGTAGTGAGTGAACGATGGGTTGAAGTTCGCCAGGTGCGTGCCTTCCGTCCGGCTGATGCGCGCCAGGCCCGTTCCGACGAGGCCGATGCGATAGACGTGGTTGGCGATGGGGCTGTGCTCGCTGGCGCTGAAATAGACCAGCTTCTTTTCCTCGTCCACGCCATAGAGGCGGCGCATCTCCCACTTTCCCTCGGTCACCGGCCGGATCAGCTGGCCGTCGGCCGAGTAATGGTAGAGGTGCTTCCAGCCGCTGCGCTCGCTGGCCCAGAGAAACGAGCCGTCTTTGAGCCACTGGGGATGGTCAATCACCTCCACCCAGGCCTTGGTCGTTTCGCGGAACGCGGTGGTGGACTTGCCGTCGCGCGGGTCGGCGAAATTCAGGTCCAGCCAGGTTTGCTCGCGGTTCTGCGCCTGGTAGACCACTTTGCTGCTGTCGGGCGTCCAGGTGACCCGCACGATGAGAAATTCGCTGTTCTGGTAAGGGAACAGGTCTATCCACTTCGTGGCGCCGCCCGCCGCCGGTGCCACGCCGAGGCGCGCCTGGGGATTGGGGTCGCCGGCCTTGGGGTACGCAGTGGTTTCCACCTGCTGCGGGTGCGGGATGTGATCCACCACCACGAAATCCCGGACCGGAGTTTCGTCCAGGCGCAGATAGGCGAGCGAAGATGAATCCGGGCTCCACCAGTAGCCCCGGTAGTCGCCGCGGCCGTAAATCTCCTCCTGGTACACCCAGTCGAGGCGGCCGTTCAGGATTCGGGCGCTGCCGTCGGAGGTGAGAGCGCGCTCGCGCTGCGTGGCAAGGTCCACGATGTGAAGGTTGTTCTTGCGGACGAAGCTCACCAGCTTGCCGTCGGGGCTGAACCCGGCCTCCTCTTCCCCTTCGGGGCCGTGCGTCAGGCGAAGGGCGCGGTCGCCGCCGAATTCGTAATAGAACAGGTCGCCGGCGTGGTTGAGAAGCGCGGCGGTGCGGGCCTCGTTCATCTGGTAAGAGCCGCGGCGTGAGAGCCGGCGGGCGTCGTCCGTTCCAACGCCGGCCTGCTTCAGCGCCGCCTCCATCCTGCCGGCGTCGAAAAATGGCGCCGACTGGCCCGTCAGCGCGTTGACCTTCGACAACTGCCCCGCGCCGCTGCCACGCTCGCCGCGGCTCTGCAGGTAATGCACTCCGTCCTTCAGCCAGCGCAGGCCGGGCGGCGGCGGGCCGCTGAAATCCACCTTCGATTTCGGGTCGTACAGGTCATCAATGGTGAGCAGCTTTTGCTGTGCCGCCGCCACACCGCACAACGAGAGCAGCAGCACAAGCGTCACAAACAGCCGGCCTGCTTTGCGCACGCGGACCTCCTGTCGAGGATGCTAACCGCAAGAGCGGCGAAATGGAAGCACGGCAACGGAGAATCCGGAGGATCCACCTCTCGACGGTTTGCCGGGTAGCCTGCCCGCCCCGGGGCTATGCGCTTTCTGCCCGATCCAGCGCCTCGCGTAGCAATGTTTTGACCAGCGTCTGGTAGCCCAGGCCCTTGCGAGCGGCGAGACGTTGCACCCGCGCCACGTCTTCCACGGGGAGCCGGAGGGTGCCAAAGTTCCAGCGCGCCGTGTGTGTGCGCCATAGGCCGGGTGGGGGCGCGTCTTTAAGGTTCGGGCATGTGAGTTTTCTGAAGCATGGGCAATCTATCGGCTCGCTGAAGCAGAAAGGGAAGGAGCAGGGCCACGGATAGACACGGATGGACACCGATAGACCATTCGTTTCCATTCAGCAAGCCGATAAATCCGTGCTCATCGGTGTGCATCCGTGGCGATTCCTTCCCTTCCCATCCGCTCCTTCATCCAGCGGCCGGAGTCGTACGCCCGGTCCATTTACGCTATCTATTGGGATGCTGGCAGGCTGCTAAAACCGGCGCAGGCCGGCCGCGGCGGGCCGGTGGCTGCGCTCACCGGACATTCACTGATCGAGGACCTGGCGGTAAAACGCTTCGTACTGCGGGATGATCAGGGTGGAGGCAAAGCGCTCGACGGCGGTCTTACGCGCCGCCGCCGCCATCTGCCCCCGCAGCCCGGCGTCGCGCAGCAGGCCGAGCGTGCGGGCCGCCATGGTTTCCACGTCGCCGACCTCGGCCAGGAACCCGTCCTGGCCGTCGCTGATGACTTCCGGGACGCCGCCGACGCGCGTGGCTACCGGCACGGCGCCGCAGGCCATCGCTTCGAGCGCCGCCAGCCCGAACGATTCGGTCAGGCTGGGCAGCAGCAGCACATCGCACAGCGGCAGCAGCCGGTGCACATTGTCCTGCTTGCCGAGGAACACCACGTCCTGCTCGATGCCGTGGCGGCGGGCCAGGTGCTCGGCGTTGCCGCGCTCCGGGCCGTCGCCGATCAGCAGCAGCCGCGCCGGCATCTCCCGGCGCACGCGCGCGAAAATCTCCACCACGTCGGAAACGCGCTTCACCGGGCGGAAGTTCGAGAGATGCGCGATGAGCGGCTCGCCGCCCGGAGCGAGGGCGGCGCGCGCAGCCTCGTCGCGCTCCGGCCGGTAGACGTCGCAGTTCACGAAGTTATAAATCACGCGAATCTCGCGCGTGATTTCGAATTCGCGGTTGGTGGTCTCGCGGAGCTGCCGGCTGATGGCGGTGACGCCGTCGCTCTGCTCGATGGCGAAGCGCGTGATCGGCAGGTAGGAGTGGTCGCTGCCCACCAGCGTGATGTCGGTGCCGTGCAGCGTGGTCACCAGCGGCAGCCTGCGCCGCGCCGGCCCGCTGTCCAGCATCGCGCGCGCCAGGTAGCCGCTCACCGAATGCGGGATGGCGTAGTGCACGTGCAGCAGGTCCAGGCTTTCCGCCACCGCCACCTCGGCCATGCGCGAGGCCAGCGCCAGCGTGTAAGGCGGATACTCGAACAACGGGTAGGTGGTGACTTCCACCTCGTGGTAGGCGATATTGGCGGCGATTTCGGCGGCGGCCGCCTGGGTGGCCGAAAGGTCCAGCCGGATCGGCCGCGCGTAAGTGATGAAGTGGACCTGGTGCCCGCGCGCCGCCAGCTCCAGCCCCAGCTCCGCCGCCACCACCCCGCTGCCCCCGTACGTCGGATAACACGTAATCCCGATCTTCATGCCCTCCCAGTCTAATCCAAGTCTAATCCCGATCCTGGGAGCGCGGGCATCTTGCCCGCCGTTGGTTCTCAACTCGCAAAAAAGCGGGCTGGAAGCCCGCGCTCCCAGGAAGCGCGTTGCTTGTTCTGGCTTCTGGCTCCTGACTTCTGGCTTCTATATCCCGCCTGTGCCACACCCGAATGGGACTTGACATTCAGCGGGGCAGGCATGAAAGTGTCAGCACGGATATTGGTGGGTCGTGTTGTTTTCTCAGTGGCTGCATTGTGGTTCCTGAAAACGTTACCGACGGGAGTTGACTGACTATGAAACCAAGAGTGTGTGTTTCTCTTGTTGTGTTCGCCGTTTCCCTCTTGCTTGCCTTCGGGCCGACTCCGGCGCGCGCGCAGGCGGTTACCGGGACGCTGCTCGGCAGCATCACCGACTCTTCCGGCGCGGCTGTCTCCGGCGCCAAGGTGATGATCACCGAGGCCAACACCGGCGCCGTCCGCTCGATCGAAAGCAACGCCAGCGGCAACTATAGCTTTGCCACGCTGCCGCCCGGCGTCTACAACGTTTCGGTGGAGATGCAGGGATTCCGCAAGGCGGCGCGCGGCAATGTTCCGGTGACGGTCAACACCACCGTCCGCGTGGACCTGGAGCTGCAGCCCGGCAGCGTGTCGGAGACGATCACCGTGACGGCGGAAGCCGGCGAGCTGCAGACCGACCGCTCCGACACGGGCCGCAAGATCGAGGCCGTGCAGATCGTCAACCTGCCGCTGGCGTTCAACCGCAATTTCCAGAGCCTGCTGAACCTGGTCCCCGGCACCACGCGCGCGTTCCGGCCGCACTCGGAGTTCTTCAATTCCCAGGACAGCTTGTCCACGCAGGTGAACGGCATGTCGCGGCTGGCCAATAACGTTCAGTTCGAAGGGGTGGACAACAACCACCGGACCGGCCTGCTCTCGGTGCTGATCCCGCCGATTGAAGCGCTGGAGACCGTGGACGTCAGCACCAGCAACTATGACGCCGAGCTGGGCCGGGCGGGCGGCGCGGTCACCAACATCATTCTGCGCTCGGGAACGAACGCCCTGCACGGCAGCGCCTACTATTTCCACAAGGACAGCGCGATGGGCGCGCGGGACACGTTCCAGCCCAGCAAGCCGGTGACCACCTACAACTATTACGGCGCCACCATCGGCGGCCCCATCCGCAAGAACAAGACATTCTTCTTCGGCGACTACCTGGGCGTGAAAGACCGCCGCGGCGACGGTTACATCATCACCGTCCCTCCGGCGGCATACAGAGGCGGGGACTTCAGTTCCGTTTCGGCCCTGATTTACGATCCGGCGACAGGCGACCGCAACACGGGCGTGGGCCGCACGGCGTTTCCCGGTAATCGGATTCCGGCGGCGCGCATCAGCCCGATCGCGCAGAGGCTCATGCAACTGGTTCCGGCGCCCAACCTGGGCTCCGGGATCACGGACAACTTCGCCAGCGCCACTACGCGCGTCAAGGACACCGAATCGTTCGACGTCAAGGTAGACCATCAGCAGACCGAAAAAGACCGCTTCTCGGTGCGCTACAGCTACCAGCGGCCGGTGGTGATTGATCCGCCACGGTTCGGGATTGCCGGCGGTGGAGGCAAGGGATTCGCGGCCACGGGCACAAACCGGACGCAGAGCGCCGCGGTCAATTACACGCGGCTTTTCTCGGCCACGCTGATCGCCGAGGCCCGCATCGGTGTCAGCCGCTACGCGAATATCGCCGAGAACACGGACATCGGCACGAACGCCACAGAGGCCATCGGCATCCGGGGCGCGAATCTGGATCGCTGGAGCAGCGGCCTGACCTCCATTGATATCAGCGGCTACAGTAATCCGGTGGTGGGTTATTCCGCCAGCCTGCCCTGGAACCGCGCCGAAACCAATATTGACTTCGTCAACAACTGGACCAAGGTGCTGCGCAACCACACCATCAAGTTCGGCTTCGACCTCCGGCGCATCCGTGACGAGCTGCTGCAAACTCAGGACCGCGGCGGCCCGCGCGGCCAGTTCAATTACCGCAACAACCAGACAGCGATTCAGGCTCGACCGTCCTGAGCCAGGCCAACGCCTTCGCCAGCTTCCTGCTCGACGTCCCCAACGACTTCGGCCGCGACCTGGCCGTGGCCTTCCCGGCCTACCGCCAGACGGCGTTGTTCACCTACATTGCCGACAAGTGGCAGGTGACGCCCAAGCTGACGCTCGACCTGGGCCTGCGCCACGAGTTCTGGCCGCCGGCTACGCCGCGCCTGGATGGCGGTTTCTCGAACTACGATCCCACGACGAACACTCTTCGGGTGGCCGGCATCGGCGACAACCCCAAGAACCTCGGCCGGGAAACCTTCTACAAAGCGTTCGCTCCGCGGATCGGCGTCTCTTACCGGTTCGACTCGAAGACCGTGATTCGCGCCGGCTTCGGCATCAGTTGGATACCCTTCCCGGACAACCAGTACGCCTACAACTTCCCCATCAAGCACAACAACGGATTCAATAACCGGACCGCGTTCGGCCAGGCGGTGCTGCCCGATGGGAGCTTCGGATCCATGGCCACCGGCTTCCCGGCGCCGCAGCCGCCGGTCATTCCCTCGAACGGCATCATTGACGCCGGCACGCCGTTGCTGCTGAGCCAGAGCTTCAACATCATTCCCAAGGATTACCGCGAGGGCTACGTGGAGTCGTGGAACTTCGCGATCCAGCGGGCGCTGCCGAATCATTTTACGATCGAGGCCTCCTACGTCGCCAACCACACGGTGCGCGCGCCGGTGGCCTTCAACATCAACCACTCGCAGACCGTGAACTCCGGCGCTGCCGGCCGGCCGCTGGTCCTGGCCTTCAACAAGAACCAGGACAGCATCATCCGCTACGTCGGCTACAGCAACAACTACAACAGCCTCCAGGTCAAGCTGGACCGGCGCTGGAGCAGCGGCTTCGTGCTGACCACCGCCTACACCTACGGCAAGGCCCTGGGGTATTCGTCGGAGGATGGCGGCCTGCCCTACTACATCAACCAGCGCCGCAGCTACTCGCCTCTCGACTTCAGCCGCACGCAGACCCTTGTCCAGAGCTACGTGTACGAGTTGCCGTTCGGCAGGAACAAGCGCTGGTTCCAGAGCGGCGTGGGCCGCTGGGTGCTCGGTGACTGGCAGGTGAACGGCGTGCTGACGGCCATGACCGGAACGCCGCTGAACTTCGGCACCAACGTCAGCATCAACTCCCCGGGCAACGGCAATTCGCCCGACATCACCGGCCCGGTAAAAGTCCTCCATGGCATCGCCGGCCCCCGCGGCACCGCGCTCTGGTTCGATACCTCGAACTTCAGCCGCCCGCTCGATGCCGACGGCCGGACGCCGCACTTCGGAAATGTCGGGCGCGGCATCCTCACCGGCCCCGGCCTGCGGGACCTGGATATTTCTCTATTCCGCAAGTTCTCGCTGACCGAGCGGGTCGCCGGCGAGTTCCGCGTGGAGTCGTTCAACGTCACGAACACGCCGAACTTCGGCAACCCCAATACGACGCACGGCGATGCGAATTTCGGCCGGGTAACCGGCGTTCGCGATCCGATTGGCGCCGGCGGCGTAGGCCCGCGCGTAATCCAGCTCGGCCTGAAGCTGACGTTCAAAATATAGCCAAAAGTACTTGAAATTCTAGAATCCAACACCAGGACACCAAAACCGGCCACAGAGGCCCAGAGCACACAGAGCGAACAGGGAAGGGTGGAAGTTCGCTCTGTGATCTCTGGGCCTCTGTGGCTTTCCTTTGCGGACCTGCTCGCTGCTTGACAAATTCTGAGAGCAAAATCCTCAGATCCGACCGGTTAGAATCCAGCCTGCACAAGGCTGGAAAGCCTGCGCCACATCAGCAAATGGAAATCATGAGGAGCC